>JAKSPP010000028.1 GCA_024404735.1 Oscillospiraceae bacterium
ATCGACAAGATCGTTGTATCCGTCGGCTGCGGCGACTGCAAGGATAACGCAAAGGGCCTGGAAGCTGTTATCAAAGATATCACCGCTATCACCGGTCAGAAGGCTGTCGGCACTGCTGCCCGCAAGTCTGTTGCTAACTTCAAGCTCCGTGAGGGCATGAAGGTCGGCGTTAAGGTTACCCTCCGTCAGGATCGTATGTGGGAGTTCCTTGACAGACTTTTTAACGTTGCTCTTCCCCGTGTACGTGACTTCCGCGGAATTTCCGCAGATGCATTTGACGGACGTGGCAACTACAGCCTCGGACTTAAGGAGCAGATCATCTTCCCCGAAATCGAGTACGATAAGATTGAGAAGCTCCGCGGCATGAACATTGCCATCACCACCACCGCACAGACCGATGAAGAAGCTCGCGAGCTGCTCCGCCTTATGGGCGCTCCGTTCGCAAACTGATAAGAGGAGGAGAAACATACTATGGCAAAGACATCTATGAAGATTAAGCAGACTCGTCCTGCTAAGTTCTCCACCCGCGCTTACAACCGCTGCAAGCTCTGCGGCCGTCCCCACGCTTATCTCCGTGACTACGGCGTATGCAGAATCTGCTTCCGCAATCTTGCCTACAAGGGCCAGATTCCCGGTGTAAGAAAAGCTTCTTTCTAAGCTAAAAATACTTGACAAAAGGCCGCAATGTGTTGTATAATACAGCGCTTGCGGCTTTTTGCCACTTAAAAAAGTGTATTTTCGTGTTATTCCGGCGAGGCTGATTTTGGCTGCGCCGGCTTTAGCCCGTTAATAAAGAACCCGCAGCAAAGGTACCGTGAGCCCGCCTTAGACAGGGCTCCCGAGACGGCGAAAGGCCGCGGCTAATCAAGTATTAGCGCGGGACCTCGTCGCTCAAACCGGCCTTAAAGAGTGTCCGGTAACTTCTATATTACAGGAGGTTTATCCCAATGCAGATCACCGATCCCATCGCAGACATGCTTACCCGTATCCGCAACGCCGGTATCGCAAAGCATGACACCGTTGATGTCCCTGCTTCCAAGATGAAGAAGGCCATCGCCGAAATCCTTCTTGAGGAAGGCTACATCAAGTCTTTCCAGATTGTCGACGACGGTACCCAGGGCGTCATCCGCATCTCCCTCAAGTATCTCCCCGGCAAGGAGAGGGCCATTTCCGGTCTTCGCCGTGTCTCCAAGCCCGGCCTTCGCGTATATGCCGGCGCTGAAGAGCTCCCCCGCGTCCTCAAGGGCCTGGGTATTGCCATCATCTCCACCTCCAAGGGCATCATGACCGACAAGAAGGCTCGCGCAGCTCATGTCGGCGGCGAAGTCCTTGCATTCATTTGGTAAGGAGGTTTAAGCAATGTCTAGAATAGGAAGAGCTCCCATTACTGTTCCCGCAGGCGTAGAAATTAAGCTTGACGAGAACAACCACATCACTGTCAAGGGCCCCAAGGGTACTCTTGAGAGAACACTCGCTCCCCAGATGAAGATCGAGGTTAATCCCGGCGTCATCACCGTATCCCGTCCCAACGACGACAAGGAAAACCGCAGCCTGCACGGCCTTACCCGTACCCTCGTTGCCAACATGGTAACAGGTGTAACCACCGGCTTTGCAAAGACCCTCGAGGTCAACGGCGTAGGTTACCGTGTACAGAAGGAAGGCACAAAGCTCGTTATGAACATCGGCTTCTCTCATCAGGTTATTGTTGAGGAAGTTGAAGGCATCACTCTTGAGTGCCCCAACCCCAACGCTATCGTCGTAAACGGCATTGACAAGCAGAAGGTCGGCCAGTTTGCCGCTGATATCCGCGCCAAGAGACCTCCCGAGCCTTACAAGGGCAAGGGCATTAAGTACTCTGACGAAGTTATCCGCCGCAAGGTTGGTAAGACCGGCGCTAAATAATGAGAGGTGAGCCCTAATGATTAAAAGACCCGATACTAAGTCTCAGCGCATTAAGCGCCATGCAAGAGTTCGCGGAAAGATCTCCGGCACCCCCGAGAGACCCCGCCTTTGCGTTTTCCGCAGCGAGAAGAATATTTACGCACAGATTATTGACGATGTAGCAGGCCACACTCTGGTCTCCGCTTCCTCCGTTGAGAAGGATTTCGAGCTTTCCGGCGGCAACAAGGAAGGCGCACGTGCAATCGGTAAGCTCGTAGCAGAGCGTGCTCTCAAGAAGGGCATCGAAGAGGTCGTTTTCGACCGCGGCGGCTACATTTACCACGGCCGTGTTATGGAGCTGGCCGAAGGCGCCCGTGAGGGCGGCCTCAAATTCTAAGGGAGGAGGAACTTAAAATGGCTTACGAAAGAAATAACAGACGTCGCGATGAAGAAGTTCAGAGCGAGTTCACCGAGAAGGTTGTCGCATTAAACCGCGTTTCCAAGACTGTTAAGGGCGGCCGTGTTTCCAAGTTCTCCGCTCTCTGCGTTATCGGCGACGGCAAGGGTCGCGTCGGTTACGGTCTCGGCAAGGCTGCCGAAGTTTCCGAGGCTATCCGCAAGGGCCTTGAGGATGCCAAGAAGAACATCGTAAATGTAACTCTCGAGGGAACCACCATTCCTCACGAGATCGTCGGCGAAGCAGGAGCAGGACGCGTCCTTCTCATGCCCGCTCCCGAAGGTACCGGTGTTATCGCCGGCGGTGCTGTCCGTGCCGTTGTTGAGGCTGCCGGAATCAAGAACATTCGTACAAAGTGCCTGCGCTCCAACAACCCCCAGAACGTTGTTGCAGCAACCGTTATGGGTCTCAAGACTCTCCGCAATGCAGAGCAGGTTGCAGCAGTTCGCGGCAAGTCCGCCGAAGAAGTAAAGGCATAAGGAGGGCTTAAAGATGGCAAATCTCAAGATTAAGCTCGTCAAGAGCCTTATCGGCAGAAACGACAAGCATATTTTAACCGCTAATTCTCTCGGACTTCACAAGATCGGCAACGAGACTGTACAGCCCGACAACCCCCAGACCCGCGGCAAGCTGGCCAAGATCGGCTACCTTGTTAAGGTCACCGAAGAATAAGGAGGGCCCATATAATGAAACTTGAAGAACTTTCTCCCGCTCTGGGCTCTACCCATGTAGCAAAGCGCAAGGGCCGCGGTCACGCAACCGGTAACGGCAAGACCGCAGGTCGCGGACACAAGGGCCAGAAGGCAAGATCCGGCGGCGGCGTTCGCGTCGGCTTCGAAGGCGGCCAGATGCCCCTTACCCGTCGTATCCCCAAGAGAGGCTTTAACAACATCTTTGCCAAGCCCCTCACCGAAGTAAAGCTTTACGATCTCGACAAGTTCGAGAGTGGCGCTGTTATCGACACCGAGGCTCTTCTCAAGGCCGGTGTTGTTTCCAAGTGCCCCAACGGCTTCAAGGTTATTGCAACCGGCGAGCTCACCAAGGCAGTAACAGTTAAGGCAGCTGCTTTCTCCGAGGCCGCCAAGGCAGCAATCGAGGCAGCCGGAGGAAAGGCTGAGGTGGTATAAGTGCTTCAAACTATTCGTAACGCCTGGAAAATCATCGAAATCCGCAAGAAGATACTCTTTACTCTGTTCATCATTCTGTTGTATCGTATAGGTAATGCAATTCCCGTTCCTTACGTAAACGTTGGACTTCTTCAGGAATACTTCAAGCAGTTCCAGAACACGGTTCTCGGTCTTTACAACGTAATGAGCGGTGGTGCGTTCTCTCAGGCTACGATATTTGCACTTTCTATCCAGCCATACATTAACGCATCCATTATTATCCAGCTCCTCTGCATTGCTATTCCCGCTCTTGAGAGAATGGCAAAGGAGGAAGGTGAGGAAGGCAAGAACAAGATTAATAACATCACCCGCTACTCCACAGTCGGTATCGCTCTGCTTCAGGGCTTTGCCTACTACATGCTCATTAAGAACTACAATCTTCTTGATGAGACCGGCGTATGGCAGGGAATCGTTATTGTTCTGACCTTCACTGCTGGCTCTGCACTTATCATGTGGCTCGGTGAGCAGATTACCGAGTTTGGTATCGGCAACGGCATCTCCATGATTCTGTTTGCTTCTATCATTTCCCGTTTCCCCACTACCGTTTACACCATGTTCACAAACATGGCCAACGGCAGCCTTAAGTGGTGGGCACTTATCCTCATGCTCCTCGGAGCACTTGTTCTGGTCGTTCTTATTGTTATTGTTGACAATTCCGAGCGCAGAATTCCCGTTCAGTATTCCAAGAGAGTCGTTGGTCGCAGACAGTACGGCGGTCAGGCAACACACCTTCCCATGAAGGTTAATATGTCCGGCGTTCTTCCTGTTATCTTCGCTCAGTCCATTGCTTCTCTTCCGGCAACAATCGCCGCATTTGCAGGCAAGACACTGACATGGTTTGATACTTCCAGCTGGCTCTATATTATCGTTTACTTCCTGCTTATCATCTTCTTCAGCTATTTCTACTCCACAATTCAGTTCAACCCCATTGAAGTAGCAAATAACCTGAAGCGTAACGGTGGATTTATTCCCGGTTACAGACCCGGTAAGCCCACCAGTGAGTTTATCAGCAAGGTTCTCAACAAGATCACCCTCTTCGGTGCTATCTACCTGAGTATCATTGCCATTACTCCTTACATCATCAGCCACTTCAGCTCTGTTGCAAAGACCTCCGGTATCTCTCTCGGTGGTACTTCCATCATCATTGTTATCGGTGTTGCATTAGAGACAGTTCAGGCTCTTGAGAACCAGATGCTTATGCGTCACTACAAGGGATTCCTTGAGTAATCCGGAGGAAAAAGAAATGAAGCTTATTCTTTTAGGTGCACCCGGTGCAGGTAAAGGCACTCAGGCTGAAATCCTCAGCAAGATGCTTTCCGTACCCACCATTTCCACCGGAAACATTCTTCGTGCTGCAATGAAGAACGGCACTCCCGTCGGTCTTCAGGCCAAGAGCTATGTTGAAGCAGGTAAGCTCGTTCCCGATGAGGTTATCATCGGCATCGTAAAGGAGCGTCTTGCCGAGGCCGACTGTGCAAACGGCTACATTCTCGACGGTATGCCCCGCACAATTCCTCAGGCAGAAGCTCTTAAAGAGAACGGCATCGAAATCGACTGCGCACTTTCCATTGAGATTGCAGATGAGACCATCATCGAGCGCATGTCCGGACGCCGCACCTGCTCTGAGTGCAGCACTACATTCCATGTAGTATCCAATCCTCCCAAAGTAGAAGGCAAGTGTGACAACTGCGGCGGAGCTCTTACAATCCGCAAGGATGATGCTCCCGAAACCGTTAAGGCACGTCTTGAGACCTACCATGCGGAGACTGAGCCCCTCAAGGCTTTCTACGAAGGCCTTGGCAAGCTGAAATCCGTCGACAATCAGCCCAGCATTCAGGCAACAACAGAGGCTATTGTTAAGACACTGGGGCTGTAATGTCAATCATTATCAAATCCGATCGAGGCATTGAGGCTATGCGTAAGGCGGGCAGAATTGCCGCCGGCGCAAGGTCTCTTGCAAGGCAGATGATAGAACCGGGCATCACAACCGCTGCTATCAACAAAGAAATTTTCCGTTTCATTAAGGCTTCAGGCGCCGAACCCACATTTCTGGGTTATGCCGGATATCCCGCCAGCGCCTGCATATCCATTAATGATCAGGTTATCCACGGCATTCCCGGAAAAAGACGCATTCAGGAGGGCGATATCGTCAGCATTGACGTAGGCGCAACCTGGGGCGGATATGTGGGAGACTGCGCCGGAACCTTTCCCTGCGGACAGTGTTCCGATGATGCGCTGAGACTGATAAAAATTACCCGTGACAGCTTCTGGCAGGCTATGACCGTAGCCAGAGAAGGAAACAGGGTAAGTGATATCAGCGCTGCCGTACAGAAATATGCCGAAGAAAACGGATGCAGCGTTGTCCGTGACTATGTTGGACATGGTGTCGGACAAAAGATGCACGAAGATCCCGAGGTTCCCAACTTTGTTTCAAAGGTTCACGGTTCCCCGCGACTCTGCAAGGGCATGACCATTGCGGTTGAGCCCATGATAAACGCCGGCGGTTATGAGGTTAAGGTCCTTCCGGACGGATGGACGGTTCTCACCGAGGACGGAAGTCTTTCCGCTCATTATGAGAACACAATTCTTATAACAGACGGCGAGCCCGAGATACTGACATACGCTGACGACATTTAAGCCCAGGAGGACAAACAGCTTGGCAAAAGATGATGTGATTGAACTTGAGGGTACGGTTGTTGAAGCAATGCCGAATACTATGTTTCAGGTAGATATCGGCAATGGTCACACCATACTCGCCCATATTTCCGGAAAGCTCCGGATGAACTATATCAAAATTCTTCCCGGTGACAAGGTAACGGTTCAGATGTCTCCCTATGACCTGACCCGAGGCAGAATCACCTGGAGAAGCAAGTAGGAGGTTACACAATGAAAGTCAGACCGTCCGTTAAGCCCATGTGCGAGAAGTGCAAGATTATCAAGCGCAAGGGTAAGGTTATGGTTATTTGCGAGAATCCCAAGCATAAGCAGAGACAGGGCTAATTAAATAAAGCTCATCTCTCTTTAGGGGCGCACCTCTCTTATACCATAGGTGCAGTGAGTTCCCCGTATAAATTAATATTATGGTATAAAATCAATGAAAGGATTGATTGAACATGGCAAGATTAGCCGGCGTTGACCTGCCCAAGGACAAGCGTATTGAGATCGGTCTCACTTACGTTTACGGAATCGGCAGAACCAGCGCAACCAAAATTCTCGAAGAAACCGGTATCAACCCCGATACCCGCGTAAAGGACCTCACCGCTGAGGATGAGGCAAAGCTCCGTGAGGCTCTTGAGAAGTACACCGTAGAGGGTGACCTCCGCCGTCAGACTGCTCTTGATATTAAGCGCCTCATTGAAATCGGTTGCTACAGAGGCAGCCGTCATCGTCACGGACTTCCCGTCCGCGGCCAGAGAAGCAAGACCAACGCTCGTACCCGCAAGGGCCCCAAGCGCACCATTGCTAACAAGAAGAAGTAAAGGAGGGAACTGAATTATGGCAAACGCTAAGAAAAAGGTTGTACGCACTCGCCGCAGAGAGCGTAAGAACATTGAGAAGGGTCAGGTTCATATCAGCTCCTCCTTCAACAACACCATGGTAACCATCACCGATACCCACGGAAATGCTCTTTCCTGGGCATCTGCCGGCGGACTCGGCTTCCGCGGAAGCAAGAAGTCTACCCCCTTCGCAGCTCAGACTGCCGCTGAAACTGCCTCCAAGGCAGCTATGGAGCACGGCCTTAAGTCTGTAGAAGTATTTGTTAAGGGACCCGGAGCAGGACGTGAGGCCGCTATCCGCGCTCTCCAGACTGCAGGTCTCGAGGTAACGATGATCAAGGACGTAACCCCCATCCCCCACAACGGATGCCGTCCTCCGAAACGTCGTCGCGTCTGATTGAAGGAGGTACGAAATAATGGCAAGATATACAGAAGCCGTCTGCCGCATGTGCCGCAGAGAAGGCCAGAAGCTCTTCCTCAAGGGCGACAGATGCTACAGCGCAAAGTGCGCAATGGAGCAGAGAGCTTTCGCTCCCGGCCAGCATGGCCAGTCCCGCAGCAAGACCTCCGAGTACGGTCTTCAGCTGCGTGAGAAGCAGAAAGCAAAGCGTTACTATGGACTCCTCGAGAGCCAGTTCCACGGTTACTTCGAGATGGCTGAGCGCCGTCCCGGCCAGACCGGCGAGAACCTCCTGAGCATTCTCGAGTCCAGACTTGACAACGTTGTTTACCGTCTTGGCTTCGCAATGAGCAGAGCCGAGGCTCGTCAGCTCGTTTCCCACGGTCACTTCACCGTAAACGGCCGCAAGGTCAACATCCCCAGCTACCTCGTAAAGCCCGGTATGGTCATCACTCTTAAGGATTCCTCCAAGAGCCTTGAGAAGATCAAGGGCAACGTTGAGGCTAACGCATTCCGTCAGGCCCCCAAGTGGCTTGAATACGACAACAACAACCTCTCTGCAAAGGTAGTCGCTGTTCCCGCAAGAGAGGACATCGATCTTCCCATCGAGGAGCATCTCATCGTCGAGTTGTATTCTAAATAAGGCGAAGACCCTCATTTGCGCTCTGGCGCAGTTTTCACAGCATCCGGCGATATTCTGTCTGCTTTCGGGAGCGGCCTGAGGCTTCTCCCGGAGCTGCAGACGCCATATAGCTATATAAGGATGCGGCTGTTGATTATTGATAATTCGGCTTTGCTGTTTTTCATAATTTACAGTTGGCTGCATCCATAATACTGAAGGAGGGTAAAACCACATGATTGAATTCAATAAGCCCCGCATAGAGAGCAAGATTCTTCCCGGCGAAGATCAGCGCGGTACATTTGTTATCGAGCCTCTTGAGCGTGGGTACGGCACGACTCTGGGCAATGCCCTGAGAAGAGTGCTTCTCTCCTCACTTCCCGGAACAGCAGCAACCTCTATAAAGATTGACGGGGTTTCTCATGAGTTTTCCACAATCCAGGACGTTAAGGAGGACGTAACCGAAATCGTTCTTAACGTTAAGGGCATCTGTGTAAAGCTTTTCTCCGATGAACCCAAGACTGTTCGCCTCGAGGCACAGGGTCCCTGTGTTCTTACTGCAGGTGATATTAAGGCAGATTCCGATATCGAGGTTCTCAACCCCAATCTCAAAATCTGCACCCTCGGCCCCAATGCCAACTTCGGTATGGATTTAACCTTTGCCCACGGCAGAGGCTATGCTACCGCCGACAAGAATAAGTCTTCTCAGACTGTTCTCGGAACAATTCCCGTTGATTCTATTTACACTCCTGTTCTCAAGGTAAACTACACTGTTGAGAATACACGTGTAGGTAACCGCACCGATTACGACAAGCTCACAATCGAGCTTGAGACCGACGGCTCCATCAGCGCTTCCGATGCACTTTCTTTAGGTGCAAAGATTCTCGTTGATCATTTCTCAATGTTCACCGAGCTTAACGAAGAGCTCAGAGCAATCAAGATTATCGAGACCAATGAGGTTACCGGTGAGACCAGCGGCGTTAACACCGCACTTTCCATGACCATTGAGGAGCTCGATCTCTCCGTCCGCAGCTTCAACTGCCTTAAGAGAGCTAACATCAACACTGTCGGTGATCTCGTAACCAAGACCGAGGACGAAATGATAAAGGTCCGCAATCTGGGACGTAAGTCCTTAGAGGAGGTCATTCACAAGCTGGAAACAATGGGCCTCAAGCTCTCCAGCGGCGAGAATTGATTTTTTGTTAAACTATCGTATTCAACTACATACGCCTCTCTTTTGACAAGAAGAGGTAATTCCTACAAGGAGGAAGATCGAAATGCCCGGTACAAGAAAGCTCGGCAAAACCACCGATCAGCGCATGGCTATGCTCCGCCAGCAGGTTACAGATTTTATCGATCTGGGCCGTATGGAGACAACCTACACCCGCGCTAAGGAAATCAGTGCTATGGCCGAGAAGATGATAACTCTCGGAAAGAAGAAGGGCCTTGCCAACTATCGTCAGGCTCTTGCATTCATCACCCGTGAGGATGTTGCAAAGAAGGTTTTCGGCGAAATCGCCGACAAGTACGCCGAGCGTGAGGGCGGTTACACCCGCATTACTCGCATCGGACCCCGTCGCGGCGATGCAGCCGAGATGGCAGTAATCGAGCTCGTTTGAGCCTAATATGAAATGAGTCCGCAGCCGATTTTTCGGCTGCGGCTTAACCTATTTTAAATGTATTATTTAATATGAAGTTCAGGACACTTACCTTAGGCTGCAAGGTCAATCAGTGCGAAACACGGGCTCTTGAGCAGTATCTTACTGCTGCGGGGGGCTGCGAATGCGGTGAAAATGACTCACCGGATATTGTCATTGTCAACACCTGCGCCGTTACTGCGGAATCCGGAAGAAAATCAAGGCAGGCCATAAGAAGGCTCAGGGCCGAGCACCCCGATGCCCTTCTCTGTGTAGCCGGCTGCTACAGCCAGATAGCCTCCGGGGAGATGGAGGGACTTTCCACCGATGTTATTTTCGGTTCGTCTGCAGGCAAGGACTTTGCAGATGCCATTATCCGCGCATATAATCTGAAAACAAAAGAATTTAATATAGATGACCCCTTTAAGAGACGTTATTTTGAGGCTCTGCCCGGAGGTAACCCCGAGGGAAGAACACGCGCCTATATGAAGATTGAGGACGGCTGTGATAATTTCTGCAGCTATTGCATTATTCCATATTCCCGCGGAAGAGTTCGTTCGCTGCCTGTAAAGGATGCAGCTGCCGATGCAAAACGGCTTTCGGAGCAAGGCTTCAGGGAGCTTGTTGTTACGGGTATCGAAATATCCTCCTATGGCAAGGATTTGCCGGGACATCCGACTCTGGGAGACGTGATTTACGCAATTGCAAAAGAGTCTCCGGCATCGAGAATCAGACTGGGCTCCATTGAGCCGACAGTTATAACGGAGGATTTTGCCCGCAAGCTCAGGGACGCCAGGGGAATATGTCCTCATTTTCACCTTTCCCTTCAGTCCGGCTGCGACAGAACACTTTCGGCAATGAACCGCAAGTATAATACAGAACGCTTTTATAAGGCAGCAGAGATACTTAGGGAATATTTCCCGGGCTGCGCCCTGACAGCAGACTTAATATGCGGCTTTCCCGGTGAAAGCGAAGAGGACTTTGCCGAGACACTTGCGTTTCTTAGGAAATGCGCTTTTGCCGCAGTGCATGTTTTCCCCTATTCTGTAAGAGAGGGGACAAAGGCCGAGAAGCTTCCCGGGCATCTTTCAAATGCCGTAAAGGCAGACAGGGCTTCCCGTGCGGGAAAAACGGCTCTGGAGCTTAAAAAAGCATATCTCGAGGCTCAGGTTGGAAGAATTCTTCCTGTTCTTTTCGAAACGCAAGGCTCCGACGGAAGCTTTAAGGGGCACTCCGATAACTACTGCGAGGTTAGCGCCCCGGGTGATAAGCTCAGAGGAGAGGAAAGAAATGTTCTCATTACGGCTCTCAGCGCGGACGGAGAGGGCCTCGTAGGAGAAATAACGGGGGACAGGGCAGAATGATATTTAAGCCTCTTGAGCTTGAGGATATGGATTTACTGAGGCCCTACCTTCAGAAAAACGAGCCAAAGGTCTGCAATTACTCCTCCGGTACCTTCTTTATGTGGAGAAAATACCACAACACAAGATTTGCCCTCGTTACCGTAGAGGATTTCTATGCTATATTTATTAAAATCACTTCGGAAAAGGGCGGAGATGTCTTCCAGCTTCCCATAACGAACAATATGGGAAGAGCTCTGGGGCTCCTTTTCACGGAGGAAAAGACAGAAAGTCTTCGATTTGAGATGATACCGGAGGCAAAGCTCCCCCTGTTTAGGGAAAATTACTCCGTATCTGAGCTTAGTGACGACAGGGACAATTACGATTATTTATATAACATAGAAGAGCTTGCAGAGCTTCGCGGAAAGCGTTTTCACGGACAGAGAAATCAGATAAGCCAGTTTATAAGAGGCTGCAAAAGCTGGGAGATAACTCGCTTTGATGATACGAATCGGACGGAGGGGCTCAGGTTTTTCGATGAGAACTATATGCCTCAGGTAAGCTTCGGAATTCTGGAGAGTTCGGAGAATGAAGCTGTAAGGGAGGTTCTGACCCACCCCGGGATTTACAGACTTTCGGGAATTGTGCTCTACAGGGACGGAGCCGTGGCAGGCTTTGCAATGGGCGAAAAAATAGGGGATACCCTTTTTGTTCATATCGAGAAGTCGCACAGAGAGATACACGGCGCTTACCAGCTGCTCGTTAAGAGCCTGGCTGCCTCTTATATGGATACGGATGTGAGATTTGTGAACAGGGAGGATGACTCTGCAGATGAAGGCCTGAGGCGCTCTAAGCTTTCTTATCATCCCATTGAGCTTATAAAAAAATATTGCTTTACAATTTCCAAAAAGAGTGTAAAATAATCTTTTATAATACAAAAAACTATTTCTTGTTTCGGGCCCGGTTCGGAGATAATGCCGTTTCCCCCACAAGAGAAGGAGATTAATATGACCAGAGAAAAAACCTATAATTTTGCCGCAGGTCCTTCTGTTCTCCCCGAGGAGGCACTTAAGGAAGCAGCTGCGGAAATGCTGAATTACCGCGACAGCGGTATGTCCGTTATGGAAATGAGCCATCGTTCCTCCGTTTATCAGGAAATCTTCAACGAGACCAAGAACGACCTTCGCAATATTCTTGCAGTTCCCGAGACTCATGAGATTCTTTTCCTTCAGGGCGGTGCTTCCACCCAGTTTTCCATGATTCCCCTGAACCTCATTTCCGCACCCGGTGAGGCCGATTATGCCCTTACAGGCCACTTTGCAAAGATTGCCGCAAAGGAGGCAGGCAAGTACGGCAAAATCAATATCGCCGCAGACACCTTCCCCATCAACAACACCAGTATTCCCACTCAGGAGGAGCTCGTTCTCTCCGAGAACGCATCCTACTTCTACTACTGTGCAAACAACACCATCTTCGGAACAGAGTGGAAGTACACCCCCGATACAGGTAAGGTTCCCCTTGTTGCGGATATGTCCTCCAATATCCTCACAAAGGCTATTGACTGGGATCCCCACGGCATAGTATATGCAGGTGCCCAGAAGAACATGGCTCCCGCCGGAGTAACCGTTGTTATCATAAGAAAGGATCTTGCAGGACACGAGCTTCCCTTCACTCCTCTTATGATGAATTACCAGACTATGATTGACAAGGATTCCA
>JAKSPP010000029.1 GCA_024404735.1 Oscillospiraceae bacterium
CAACCGGCAAGCTCTCCAAAGCCATGAAAACGGTTTCCGCGGCAAAAATGTCCAGGTTATCCTCTGCACTTAAGTACTATTCTGCCTATGCAGAGCAGTTTTCGTTCCTTTACAGAAATGAAAATTACGAAGACTTTGATGCAGTGGTAATGCTGGGCTCTAACCGTGGCTTCTGCGGCGGCTTCAATTCGACTCTTATAAGCTATTTCAAGGAAAACATCAAGTATTCCGGAGATGTTATTGCCTGCGGGGATACCCTTATTAAGGCAGCAGGTGAGGCGGGAATAAAAATAGGCAAAACCTTTTCCTTCCCCGATGTTCCCAAGTATGATGATGTAAGGCCGCTTCTTTCATATCTCTACGGGATTTCGGGCGGCGAGCTTATGAGGGTATGCCTTGTTTATCCAAAGTTTGTTAATACTATGGTTCAGGAGCCTTGCTCTGAATTCCTCTCTCTCAATATGCCCGTATCGGGTGAGGAGAGTGATGATTTGCTCTGGCTCCCCGAAAGAAAGCCCGTAATGGCTTCTCTGTATGAGAAGGGGGCAGGCTCAATTCTTTTCGGCGCAGTACTGAAAACAGCTCTCGGAGCTCAGGCAGCAACTCTGATGACCATGCGTTCTGCCTATGATACCGCAGTAGAGTATACCGATGCTCTGGAGGGTGAAATTCATCGCCTCAGACAGAGTGAGGTAACCTCCGACGTTATCGAAACATCCTCCGAGCGCGGAGCGAAAGGAGATGCATCCAATGGATGATAAACCCAATATCGGCATAGTTCAGAGAATCACGGGACCTGTCGTTGATGTTCTTTTCGGCATTGATGATATCCCCGATCCCTTTAATGCCATTGTAATAGAGAAGGATGGGAAGCGCTTTACTCTTGAGGTTGCAGGCTATCTGGGAGGCGGGGAAATCCGCTGCATCTCAATGAGCCCCACCGACGGTATGTCCCGCGGACTTCCCGCTCTTGACACAAGAATGCCCATATCCGTATTTGTCGGCCCCGAAACTCTCGGAAGAATGATAAACGTGCTGGGCGAGCCCATTGATAAAAAACCCCCTGTTGAAAGTAAATATAAGTGGTCCATCCATCGTTCCGCCCCCAAGTTTTCCGAAATAGTTGCGGGAACAGATGTTCTTGAAACAGGCATTAAGGTAATTGACCTGATGACGCCCTTTATGCGTGGTGGAAAAATCGGCCTTTTCGGAGGCGCCGGAGTCGGAAAGACTGTTCTTATTATGGAGCTTATCCGCAATATAGCCTCCGAGCATGACGGATATTCCGTATTTGCGGGAGTTGGTGAGCGTTCAAGAGAAGGAAATGACCTGTACGGTGAAATGTCCGCTTCGGGAGTTCTTGATAAAACGGCCCTTGTATTCGGTCAGATGAACGAAACCTCAGGCGCAAGACTCCGTGTTCCCCTTGTAGGTCTTACTATGGCGGAGTATTTCAGAGACGTCGAGCACAGAGATGTTCTTCTCTTCGTTGATAACATTTTCCGCTTTACTCAGGCGGGCAGCGAGGTTTCCGCACTTCTGGGCCGTATGCCCTCTGCCGTCGGATATCAGCCTACCCTTGCCTCTGAAATGGGAAGACTTCAGGAGAGAATTGTATCTACACTGAACGGCGCTATAACCTCTGTTCAGGCTGTTTATGTTCCTGCCGATGACCTGACAGACCCCGCACCGGCTACAACCTTTGCCCATCTTGACGCAACGACGGTTCTTTCCAGAAAGATTGTTGAGCTCGGTATTTATCCTGCGGTCGACCCTCTTGACTCAAGCTCCAAAATGCTTCAGCGCGATGTTGTAGGTGACAGACATTACAGAATCGCCAAGGAAACCCAGCGTGTCCTCCAGAGATACAGAGAGCTTCAGGATATTATTGCCATACTCGGTATGGAGGAGCTTGGAGCAGAGGATAAGCTTCTTGTCCGACGCGCAAGAAGAGTTCAGCGCTTCTTCTCCCAGCCCTTCCACGCAGCGGAAAACTTTACCGGTATGAAGGGCGCTTATGTTCCCATTGAAAAGACTCTTGACGGTATGGAGCGCATTCTGGGCGGCGAATGTGATAATATTGCCGAGCAGCATTTTATGATGTGCGGCTCCATCGAAGATGTCTTCCAGAAGGCAAAGAGTGAGGCATAAGATGAATAGTACACCTATGCTCTTAAAGCTTATCCTGCCCGACAGCGAAGAGAGGGATTATCACTGTGACAGTGTGCATCTGCCCGTTGCCGATGATTCAAAGGGCAGGGGCGGCGGCCAGTACGGAATAAGATGCGGACATGCAAAGGCTGTTATTGCTCTGAGAAACGGACGCCTTACAGCTCTGAACAAGGGAGAGAGCATTCTTTCCGTAAATGTTTCCGGCGGATTTGCAAGAGTTGAGGATAATATCATTTCCCTTGTAACGGAAAAGGTTTCGGAATAAAATAATAATGAACAAAAAACGCGATGCAGATTAAAGCTTTTTCTGCATCGCGTTTTAATATTTTCTTTTACTTTGTTAAACTGTGTCTTATGCAAGCCCGGGGGATTTTTTGCTTCTTATTGTCTGGAATACGATAACGGCAACTATAACGAGAATTCCGATGATATCCGTTAAAAGCTCAGGATAAATAAGGGCAAGACCGCCGAGACAGCTGAGGATTCGGACAGGCCAGGGAACAGAAACCTTGAAGAAGCCCTCAAGACCCATTGTAACGCCGAACAGACCGATAACAGCGGTAATTATTATCTGAATGACCTCAAGAGCATTGGTGTCGATAAAGAGCATTGCAGGATTAAGAGCAAACATATAGGGAACAATGAAGGCGGCTATCGCAAGCTTTGTCGCATTGATTGCCGTATTCATCGGCTTTGAGCCTGCAATTGCAGAGCCTGCATAGGCGGCAAGGGCAACGGGGGGAGTTATATCCGCAACAATTCCGAAGTAGAAAACAAAGAAATGGGCAGCCATGGGGGCGATGCCGAGCTTAATGAGAATTGGAGCACAGGTGGATGCCATAATGCAGTAGTTGGCAGTTGTGGGAACGCCCATTCCGAGGATAATGCAGCAAATCATGGTAAGGAAAAGGGCGATAATCATCTGACCGCCGGAGATTTTGATAACTGCGGAGATAATCTGAGATGCAAGGCCGGTCATTGTGATACAGCCGGAGATGATACCGGCGGCACAGCAGGCTGCGGAAACGGAAATAGAACTCTTCGCTCCGTTTGCAAGTGCATCGAAAAAGACCTCCTTTGAGAGGGTCGCGCCCTTTGCAAACATACAGATAATGCAGCAGATAACTGTAATTGCAATAAGAATAATGCCGACGGCTGTGGGGAGAGAGAGGAAGATATAGGCAAGAAGGGAAACACAGCCAATAATTCCGACGGCGGGATTTCTGTCAAGGTTGGATACTGCGACAGCAAAGATAATGGCTATTGCTGCGGAGAAGGCCATTGTACGGCTTCCGGAGGATACAAGATAAATAAGAATAATCAGAGGGAGAAGAAGGTAAGTCTTCTTCACGAGCTTTTTGAAAATAGGAAGCTCCTCTTTGGGAATACCGGTAAGGCCCAGCTTTTTTGCCTCAAGATGAACACAGATGAATATTCCCAGGAAGTAAAGGAAGGCGGGAAGAATTGCTCTTACGATAATATTGGAATAGGGAACATTAACATACTCTGCCATAAGGAAAGCAGCGGCGCCCATTATAGGGGGCATAATCTGACCGCCGGTTGAGGCTGCGGCCTCAACAGCTCCGGCAAATTCGGGCTTGTATCCCGTTTTCTTCATCATCGGTATGGTGACGGAGCCTGTTGTAACTGTATTGCCGACGGAGGAGCCGGATACCATTCCGCAGAGAGCGGAGGAGATAACGGCAACCTTTGCAGGACCTCCGGAGGCCCAGCCGGCGACGCAGTTTGCAAGGCTGATGAAGAAGCTTGAAATTCCGGTCCTTTCAAGAAAAGCACCGAATATGATAAATACAACAATAAATTTGGCGCATACCTGAATCGGTGTTGAGAGAATTCCCGTCATAAAGTAGAACAGATTGAGGGTCAGCTTTTCCGCAACCTTCGGTACGGCGAAGCCTCTCTTGAACATAAAGTAGTAAATCGCATAGATAAGAAATACGCCGCCTACACAGAGTATGGGGATGCCGACGCTTCTCCTTGTGAGCTCTATAACGGCGAGTATTCCTATGATGCCGATGATAACCTCATAGTTTCTGATTGCACCGCCGGCGAGTCTGTTTGCAAGCTCCTTGGAGAAGATGCATACATAGAAGAAGGCTCCCGCACCCAGAATCATAATTATCCAGTCGTATACGGGTATGTGGTTTACCTTCTGTACGCCCTTTTTAATGGGGAAAATAAGATATCCGCAGACAAGAACGCAGCCGACAAAAGAGGGATATCTCAGAAGATCCTGCCAGGTTGCAAATAGGGTAACATAAATAACGAAGAGAGAAAACAGAGCCAGAATACCGTAGACAATAAGCTTTGGGGTGCCTTCCCAGAGTCTTGTGTTTGACTCTCTGTCGTATTTTTTCATTATGTTTTCGAGCTCTTCGGAGTTAACCTCCGTTTTTTTGGGAGCAGTATTCTCTGCAGAGCTGCTCTGTCTTTCTTTAGACATATAATTCCTCCTTTTCCGTCTTCCTTTTAAAGCACAAAACAAACGGCTTTAAGGATAAAACCGCTTCTTTTCTGCATTAACAAAAAGCCCTTAATTATGCACAATCTCGGGGCGTCCTCTTTTTGGGAAGACGCTCCGAGAAGTGTATTTAGATGTTAAAAATATCAGTCGGCAGTAGTGACGGTGATTCCGTGCTCGCTGAAGTACTTTGCAGCGCCCTTGTTGAAGGGAATTGCAATACCGTCGGTAGCGAACTCGAGGCTGAGCTCAGCGCCCTTGCCGTGGAGCTCTGCAATTGCAGCCTGGTTGTCAAAGATGGTGGATACGATGGCGTATGCAACATCCTCGGGGAGGTTTGCTCTTGCAACGAGAGTGCACTTAACGGTGATGGTAGAGGTATCCTGGTCAAAGCCCTTGTAGGTGCCTGCGGGAATGGTAAGAGCTGCATACCAGGGGCAGTCTGCAAGAAGCTTGGTCATGTGTTCGTCATCGATGGAAACAAGGTAGGTGTCCTTTGCGGTTGCAAGGTCGGTAACAGCAGTGGTGGGAGCACCTGCGCAGAGGAAGGCAACATCAATCTTGCCGTCCTTGAGAGACTCGGTGGAAGCACCGAAGGACTGGTATACGGGGTTGATGTCATCAAGAGTCATGCCGTAAGCGGCAAGAACATCGATGGTGTTGAAGTAAGTGCCGGAGCCGATATCGCCGACGCAGACGTTCTTACCCTTGAAGTCGGCAACGGACTTGATGTCGGGATTGCAGGTAACCATCTGAACGGTCTCTGCATAGAGAGCGCCGAGAACGCTGAAGCTCTTTACAGCGCCGGTCTCTGCAAAGGAGTTGGTTCCGTTGTAAGCGTAGGTGGAAACATCGGACTGAACTGTGGCAAGGTCATAGGTGCCGTCGTCAATGCCGGTGATGTTAGCCTTGGTACCGCCGGTGGAAACAACGGTGATGTTAACATCGGTCTTGTCGCCGATAAAGCCGGCTACAACGCCGCCGAATGCATAGTAGGTTCCGGACTCACCGCCGGTACCCATGGTCAGGTCGGCCTTGGGGGATCCTACTGCATCTGTCTTTGCACCGGAATCGGTTTTGAGGTTGCTGGGGGAGCTGACCTTGTCATTTGAGCCGCATGCAGCGAAGCTCAGAACAAAAACAAGAGCCAGAAGAAGTGCGATGAACTTTTTCATTGTTTTTCCTCTTTTCTGAATATTTAACAGGGGATTTTACCCCTGCCTTATTTACTTGTCGGCTGCTTTGGGTAGCTAACTTTGAATATTATATACTATGGACTTGCAGTTTGCAAGGAAAAAATCCTGAAATACATATATATTGAAGAATTTTGCAACTCGCAAAAAAATAAATTCATAATTTAGCCATTTAATGTGAATATTTAATAACCGGGCGGGGATATTTTATGTTTTTCCTTGACACAAAGAGCCAAAGATATTAAAATAAATGGTTGTGTGGCCGGTAAAAGCCGCCAAAAACTATTATTTCGGAGATGAAATCATTATCATGAAAACAGCAACAATTATAGGTCTTGTAATCGCCATTGTTGCCATTGTCGGTCTTTCCGTATATACCGGAATGCGCGGCGGCAAGAAGGGCGGAAAAATCAGCTGGGGCGTTGCAACCGGACTTATTATGGGTACACTGGTCGGCGGTACCTCAACAGTCGGTACTGCACAGCTTGCATATAATTACGGTATGACGGCATGGTGGTTTACACTTGGTGCCGGTATCGGATGTCTCATTCTGGCGGTACTTTTTGTAAAGCCTCTTCGTGCTCAGTCAAGCCCCACTCTCGTCGGTATGGTTCGTGATGAGTATGGTCCTAAGGTCGGTATGGCCGCAACCCTTCTTAATTCAATCGGAACCTTTATCAACATCCTTTCTCAGCTCATTGCAGCTTCTGCTGTTGTTGTAGTTGTCTTTGAGAAGATGGGCTCCGTTGTTGCAATTATCCTTGCAGCTGTATTTATGATTCTTTACGTTGTATTCGGCGGAACCAAGGGGGCCGGTATTGTCGGTATTCTCAAGACAATTCTGCTTTATTTCTCCATGGTTCTCTGCGGAATTATCGTTCTCAGAAAGTGCGGTGAGTACGGCGGCTTCATTAATATGGTCAATAACCTCGGTATTAAAAACGCCGATGGCTCTGTCCGCAATCTCTGGAGCCTTTTCGGACGCAGCTTCTGGAAGGATTTCGGCTCCTGCATGAGCCTTATTCTCGGCGTTCTTACAACCCAGACCTATGCTCAGGCCGTTCTCAATACCCGCTCCGACAAGGAGGGTAGAACCGCTGCTTTAATCTGCACCGTTCTTATTCCCATCATCGGTATCTTCGGCATTATGGTCGGTCTTTATATGCGTCAGATTGACCCTGAAATCCCCGCAAAGATTGCTCTTACCAAGTTCATTCTTGAGTACTCCGGCATTCCCGCATTAATCGGCGGCATTATGCTCGGCGCTCTCTTTATCGCTTCCGTCGGAACCGGTGCAGGTCTTGCTCTCGGTATTGCAACCGTTATTACCCGTGACCTCATCAACAGGGGACAGGCAGGCGATGCAAAGAAGAATGACATTACCAACAAGCTTCTTATAATTGCAATTCTTGCCGTTGCAAGCCTTCTTACCTGTGTGCTTCCCGCAGATACCATTCAGGATTATGCCTTCCTTTCCATGGCTCTTCGCGGATGCACGGTATTCGCTCCTCTCTGCTTCCTCCTTTGGGCAAGGGGCAAGGTCGAGAGCAAGTACACAATGGTTTCCGTTATTGCCGGCTCCGTTGTTGCTCTTGTTTACGGTCTTCTTACTCTTCAGGGCGTTATCGTATCCGATCTGGCTGCGGTCTTCCCCGGAATCGCAATCAGCCTTGTCGTTATGATTGTAGGCTTCTTTGCAAGTAAGAAAAAGGCTTAAGCCCAGATAACAGGTTCTTATTACCCCGGTTTTTCGCTTTTATGAAACCGGGGTTCTTTTTATATGTACCCCCGGGGCCCCTGTTATTCATCATCTTGTTCATAACTTTCTTCTTTTGGAAAATAATGTTCGGTATATATTGCTATTGCACAATTTCGGGGGCGCTGTTAAAATAAAAACAATTTTATAATGCCATGCACTATAAAATATTTTAATATTTGAAAAATGTCTCATTTTTCAAGGAGATAATATGTCTGCTATTGAATTTAAAAAAGTATTGGTTGCAAACCGCGGTGAAATTGCCATTAGAATTTTCCGCGCCTGCTATGACCTGAATCTGCACACTGTTGCTATCTATTCCAATGAGGATACTAACAGCCTTTTCAGAACAAGAGCCGATGAAGCTTACCTTATCGGCGAAACCAAATCTCCCCTCGGGGCATATCTTGACATCCCCGAGATAATAAGCCTTGCAAAGCGCCGCGGTGTTGATGCAATCCACCCCGGCTATGGCTTCCTTTCCGAAAACGAGGAATTTGCAAAGGCCTGTGAGGATAACGGAATTACCTTTGTCGGTCCCTCCTCAACCGTACTGGGACAGATGGGAGATAAGCTCGCCGCAAAGGAAATCGCAATCAGATGCGGTGTCCCCATTATCCCCGGCTGCACCGAGCCCCTTGCAGATGCCGATGAGGCCGTTAAAATGGCAAACGAGTTCGGATATCCCGTAATTCTCAAGGCCGCTGCCGGAGGCGGCGGACGCGGAATGAGACGCTGTGACAATGATGACGAGGTAAGAAGCAACTTCGGTCTTGTTAAGTCCGAGGCTCTTAAGGCCTTTGCCTGCGGCGATATCTTCATGGAGAAGTTCCTTGTTAACCCCAAGCATATTGAGGTTCAGATTCTCGCCGATAAATATGGCAATGTTATGCATCTGGGTGAGAGAGACTGCTCTCTTCAGAGAAGATATCAGAAGGTTGTCGAATTTGCCCCCGCATGGTCCGTTCCCGAGGCAACAAGAGAGGCACTCCATGCCGATGCTGTAAAAATCGCCGCCAGTGTAAATTACACAAACGCAGGTACGGTTGAGTTTCTTGTGGATCAGGAGAGCGGCAGACATTACTTCATTGAAATGAATCCACGCATTCAGGTTGAGCATACCGTTACCGAAATGGTAACGGGAATTGACCTTGTCAGAGCTCAGCTCCTCATTGCGGAGGGCTATCCTCTTTCAGACCCCCTTATCGGTCTTAACTGCCAGCAGGATCTTCGCATAAACGGCTATGCAATTCAGTGCCGTGTTACGACCGAGGACCCCCAGAATAATTTCGCACCCGACTGCGGAAAAATTACCGCCTATAACTCCTCGGGCGGCTTCGGTGTCCGTCTTGACGGCGGAAACGCAAATGTCGGTTCTGTTATTTCTCCCTACTACGACTCCCTCCTTGTTAAGGTAACCTGCCACGATACAACCTTCAGGGGCACCTGCTCCAAGGCCGCCCGTGCAATCAATGAGGTACGTGTAAGAGGCGTAAAAACAAATATTCCCTTTGTAACAAATATTCTTACTCACCCGATGTTTATTTCGGGCCACTGCCATACAAAGTTCATTGATGACACACCGGAGCTTTTCGATATTGAGCACAGCCGTGACAGAGCAACAAGAGTTCTGAAGTATATCGCAGAGATTCAGGTCAACAATCCCAACGCCGAGAGAAGTCAGTACGATATCCCCAGATTCCCCGAGCCCTCCGGAAAGCCTCTTAGCGGCCTTAAGTATATGCTCGATGAGAAGGGCCCCGAGGCTGTACGCGACTGGGTTCTCGCTCAGAAGAAGCTTCTTATAACAGATACAACCATGAGAGACGCTCATCAGTCTCTTCTCTCCACAAGAATGCGTACCCGCGATATGCTCAAGGGTGCGCCCGGTACCGCAGATATTCTCAGAGACTGCTTCTCTCTTGAAATGTGGGGCGGTGCCACATTCGATGTAGCCTACAGATTCCTTCATGAGTCCCCCTGGGAGCGCCTTGCAAGACTCAGAGAGGAAATTCCGAACATTCCTTTCCAGATGCTTCTCCGCGGTGCCAATGCCGTTGGATATACAAACTACCCCGATAACCTCATAAGAGAATTTATTAAGCTTGCCGCAAAATACGGCATCGACGTATTCAGAATCTTCGACTCCCTTAACTGGGTTCCCGGTATGGAGGTCGCCATGGATGAGGTTCTGAATCAGAATAAAATCTGTGAGGCATCCATCTGCTACACAGGTGATATTCTCGAAAACGGTCGTGACCGCTATTCTCTCGATTATTATGTCAATATGGCCAAGGAGCTTGAAAAGCGCGGAGCCCACATCCTTGCAATCAAGGATATGTCCGGTCTTCTGAAGCCCTATGCCGCAAAGAAGCTTGTTACGGCTCTTAAAAACGAAATCGGTCTTCCCATTCATCTTCACACACACGATACAACCTCAAACCAGGTTGCAACCCTCCTTTTCGCAGCCGAGGCAGGGGTGGATATCGTTGATACCGCAATCTCCTCTATGTCCTCTCTGACCTCTCAGCCCTCTATGAATGCCGTTGTTGCCGCACTTGAAGGACAGGAAAGAGATACAGGCTTTATCCCCGATGAGCTTCAGAAGCTTACGGATTATTATGCAGACGTAAGACTTCGTTACAAGAGCTTTGATAACGGCCTTAAGAGCCCTGTTACGGATATCTACAAGTACGAAATTCCCGGAGGCCAGTACACAAACCTTGAGCCTCAGGTAAAATCCATAGGTCTTGGCAGCCGTTTCTCCGAGGTTAAGGAGATGTATGCCGTTGTAAATAAGATGCTGGGCGGCCTTGTTAAGGTAACTCCTTCCTCCAAGATGGTAGGCGACCTTGCAATCTTTATGGTTCAGAATGACCTTACACCCGAAAATATCTGTGAAAAGGGAAAGAGCCTTGCCTTCCCCGATTCTGTTGTTGCTTACTTCAAGGGTATGATGGGTCAGCCGGCATGGGGCTTCCCCGAGGAGCTTCAGAAGGTTGTCCTCAAGGGTGAGGAGCCCATTACCTGCCGTCCCGGAGAAATCCTCCCTCCCGTAGACTTTGATGCCGTACGCAAGGAAATGAAGCGATTTACAGGTGACGAGGAGCTTAATATGGTTCACCTCGTAACCTACTGCCTGTACCCCAAGGTATATGAGGACTTCTGCAGGTACCGCAAGGAGTACGGCTATCTTATGCGTATGGGAAGCCATGTATTCTTTAACGGTATGGCTATCGGCGAGACCAATAAGATTAATATCGAGGACGGAAAAACCCTCGTTATCAAGTATCTCGGCCTCGGCGACGTGGATGCCGAGGGTATGAGAACCGTCCAGTTTGAGCTTAACGGCATGCGCCGTGAGGTACAGGTTCCCGACCCCAAGGCAATTGCCGAGGTAAAGCAGACTGTCCTTGCAGACCCCTCCAACCCCAACGAGGTCGGTGCTTCTATTCCCGGTCTTGTAACAAAGGTTAACGTAAAGAAGGGTGACAGCGTTAAGGAGAACGATACTCTTGCCATTGTTGAGGCAATGAAGATGGAAACATCCGTAGTTGCAGGCAAGGACGGAATTATAGAGGAGGCCCCCGTTTCCGAGGGTGCATCCGTTAAGTCCGGCGAGCTTATGATTGTTTTTGAAGAATAAAGGAAAATCCCGCTTAGGTCAGATGACTTAAGCGGGATTTATTATTCTTATCTGTTTTTCTTAAACTCAAGAGGGGGCATTTTAAGCCATGGACAAAGCCTGTTTACAAAGCCTATGACAAGACCCGAACCGAAAGCGGAGATAAGTGTGCCAACGCCAACGTTCTTAAGCTTAAAGCTCCAGAAAATAAGCTCTATTATAATTGTAAGTGCAACGCAGGTAATGTCGCACATGAGCTTGATTTTTCCGTGGGGCTTTCCCAGCTTTCCGGCCAGAGCCCTGAACATTGCATCCGGAGCCGGAAGCATTAAATCCGCTCCTGCTATAATTGCAACGCCGGTGCCGTTAAACAGAACTCCGATGCAGCAGACGATAACTCTCATAAGGTAGCCCTGAGGGTTAAACTGCAGAAGCCACATAAAGAAGTCAATAATATATCCGAAGACAAAGGCAAGGGGGATAATAAGAATTGTCTTCAGGTCGAGCTTTCTTGTAATAAAAAACTGGACAACAAAGCATATAAGATGGAAGGCAATAGTGGTATTGCCAAGAGAGAACGGAGTCAAATCCGCAACTGCCGCAGGCAGTGAGGTAATGGGGGAGATACCGAGCGCCGCTCTTTTTGCAAAGACGATTCCGACGCACATAAGTATGAGCCCCAGAAAATATTGCGGTATTCTTCTTTTAAGCTTCATTCCCCGGACCTCTCTGCGGGAATGTCGCCCAGATTTATACATTCTCTTGTTCTGAGGCCGGGCATGATTATTCTCTTATATCCCTCAGCCTCGATTGTAAGCTCAAATATGCCTACAGGAAGGTCCTTAAACCAGAAATCTCCGAAATCATCGGTTTCTGTTTTCCATACCTTTGAGCCATTAACAATTCTGCAGACGGCTCCCTCGATAATCTCTTCGCTCTCAGGGTCATAGAGAGTTCCGGCAATAAACTGCCCCGGTATATTTCTGTAATAGGTACGGGGCTTTGTGCCTTCCTCGGGCTTAAGCACGCTTGCGCCTTCGATGAAATCAGCAAGCTCATCTTCTGTGCCGAATTTAAGAGCTCCGGTGGGGCAGACATCAACGCATCTGGGAATGCCGCCCTTATCGAGAATGTGGGCGCAGCCTGTGCATTTCTGTGCGCTTTTGAACTGCTCACTCATAGAGATTGCCTCATAGGGGCAGGCGGAAACGCATTCTCCGCAGCCCTTGCACTTCTCGGGGTCGATTATAACAAGGCCGTCCTCGCGGATATAAATGGCATCGTTTTTACAGGCCTTGAGGCAGGAGGGGGATGCACAGTGATTGCAGCGGGTGGGAAGATAAAAAATCTTCATCTTGGGCTGGGAGCCCTGAATATTTTCCTTAACGCGGGTCCAGAACATACCTGCCTTGGGCTGTGCCTTTGCATAGGGAGTCCAGTCGTTTTCGCTGTGCTCAT
>JAKSPP010000003.1 GCA_024404735.1 Oscillospiraceae bacterium
CTGGGTGCGCTCTTACCGCACCTTTTCATCCTTACTTCTCTTACGGGAAGCGGTATCTCTCTGTTGCACTTGTCCTGGGGTTGCCCCCGGCGGGTGTTACCCGTTATCCTTGCCCTGCGGAGCCCGGACTTTCCTCACGCGATTCCTTTGGGAATTCGCCCGCGACCGTTCGGCCCACTCACGGGCAGTATTTTATTATACCCCCTTCTTAAAGTCAAGCAAAAAGTATCCTTATTATTTCCGAGAACAAGCTGCTGCATATCTTTATTTTTCCTTCTGAATATGCTACAATATGAGATAGTCGCAGTTAAATTACGGAAGGAGAAGCCTTATATGCCCTTCAGGATAATAAGAAACGACATATTGAATACAAAGGCCGATGCTGTTGTCAATACGGTAAACTCCTATCCCATCGTGGGGAGGGGCGTTGATTATGCAATTCACAGGGCCGCAGGTCCGGAGCTTTTAAAGGCCCGTGAAGAAATCGGTATAATCGAAAAAGGCACGGCAGTCTCCACCCCTGCCTTCGGTCTTGAACAATCCGGAATAGCAAAATACATAATTCATACAGCAGGCCCCCAATGGGAGGGCGGTACCTGTGGAGAAAAAGAAATTCTCAAAAGCTGTTACCTGCGCAGCCTTCGCCTTGCCTCGGAGCTCGGCTGTGCCTCTGCCTCCTTTCCTCTGATTTCGGCCGGAACATACGGTTTTCCCCGCGGAGAGGCCATTTCCATCGCCATATCCGCATTTACGGAATTTCTCTCCGAAAACGACATGGATATCTATCTGCTTGTTTTCGGTGAGGAGAGCCTAAGCAGCGCAAGGGAAATTTCCGGATATGTCGAAAGCTATATAGACAACAACTATGTCCTTCGGAAAAACCTTGAAAACTACGGACACAGAAACGGCCCCATAGCCTCCGGAAGGGAATTTGCAGGCGGAAGGAAAAAGCAGAGCCTTCGCAAGGAGAATTCTGAGCCCGTAGCATACTCAAGCAGTCTTCCGTCGGAGCTTCCCATTAGTGCAGAAGAAAGCTGTATCAATGAAGCGGCGGAAGAAAAAAAGCTGCGCCGCCCTTCCCCGGCCATACCGAAGGCGGAAAAGCCTTCCTCAAAAATACCCGCACCCGAAAAAGGCAGTGCAAGGCTTAAAAAAAGCATTTTCGGAAGAAAAAGCAAAACCGAAGAAAAAGCATACTCCTCAGCCGGGGACGAAAGCCTTGAAGAAAAGCTCAGACGCCTTGACAGGGGCTTTTCCGAAACCCTTCTTTCCATGATTGATGCATCCGGAAAAAGCGACCCCGAGGTATACAGAAAAGCGAATATAGACAGAAAGCTGTTTTCAAAGATAAAAAACGACCCCCATTACAAGCCATCCAAGCAAACCGTTATCGCATTTGCCATGGCTCTGGAGCTTTCCATTGAGGAAACGGAAAGCTTCCTTGCTCTGGCGGGCTTTGCCCTCTCCCCCGCAAGCGCCGCCGATATTATCGTTGAACATTTCATAAGGTCAGGAAACTATAATATAATTGAGCTTAACGTCGTTCTCTTTGATTTTGACCAGCAGCCCATCGGCTCATTCTGATGGTTGTATAATCTTAAAAATGCAAAACAGACGAAGGTCCTCTCATCCGGAGGCGGCCCTCGTCTGTTTTATTTTATTCTATTCCGAAAAAGCGCTTTCCGTTTTCAAGGGCGGCAAAGGCAACCTCCTCTGCTGACAGCCCCTTAATCTCTCCTATTTTCTCCGCAATATAGGGGAGAAGTGTTGAATCATTGCGCTTTCCTCTGAAGGGGGTGGGCGCAAGATAGGGTGAGTCTGTTTCCAGCATTATTCTGTCCATGGGAACAGCCTCGATTACCTCCGGGGCCTTTCTTGCGTTTTTGAAGGTTATTGAGCCCGTGAAGCTTAAATAGTGCCCCATGGCTATAAGCTGCCTTGCCATCTCGGCAGAGCCGGAATAGCAGTGGAATACCGTTTTTACATCGGGAAATTCCCTGACTATTTCAAAGCAGTCGGCGTGGGCCTCCCTGTCATGAATGATAACCGGAAGAGAAAGCTCCCTTGCAAGCTCCATCTGAGAAACAAACATTTTTTTCTGAAGCTCTTTATTGTCGCTTGTCCAGTAATAATCAAGTCCTATCTCACCGATGGCCTTTACCTTCGGGTTTGCGGCAAGCCCGCGCAGAATACCGACCGATGAATCACTCCAGCTTTCCGCCTCCTCGGGATGCCAGCCGACAGCGGCATAAAAGAAGGGATACTTTTCCGCAAAGCCAACGGCCATACGGGAGCTTTCCTCCTTACAGCCGGGGTTTAACACAAGCGCTATTCCCTTAAGGGGCAGGCTTTCGATAAGAGAGTCCCTGTCCTCATCGAATTTAACATCGTCATAGTGTGCATGGGTATCAAAATACATTGCTGTTTTCCTTTTTAGGAGATTCTTTTATTATTCCCCGTCCTCAAATCCGACGTCAACCCAGAGGGGTCTGACACGTTCGGGAATGGAATCGATTTCCTCTTTGGTCAAATACTCCCAGAGGAATTTTTCCGTCTTGGGGTTAGCCTCCTGAACCTCTATAAAGAGCCAGGGACGTGTGCATTTATTAATATGATAGAAGCCGTGGGGAAGGCCGCCGGGAATACGCAGGCAGCAGCTTCTTGTTATGATATGCTTTTCCATCTCGGGGCCGAAGCACATCTCAACCTCTGCGCCCAGGTCATAGGGATTTTCGGGGTCGCCTCCGAGGAGGAAAATAATCTCGTTTTCCTTATGCATGTGAGGAGGATGACCTACAATTCTCTGCCCCTCCGGAGCTTTGGGAGCGTCCTTCTCGTCAAAGGGCATATTCCAGTGAATTGAGTAGCTGCAGTTGAAAACAGGCTCGTTATCAATCTTGGCCAGCCAGGGGATGGGGCGCGAGGCCGGATACTCCATACTGTCGGAATAAATTATGCAGTCATCATACTTTCCCATAACGGTACCTCCACAATATAATTTCTTAAATAAAAAACCGCCCCTGCAAAAAAAGCCGGGGCGGCAATAATTTACGGATTTATGCGCCCTTATTTCTCCGCTTTCCCTTCTCAGAGGGTTGCGGCCATAACGGCCTTGATTGTATGCATTCTGTTTTCGGCCTCAAGGAAAACGATGGAGTGCTTTCCCTCGAATACGGAGTCTGTAACCTCCATACATTCTCTGCCGAAACGCTCACCCATAGTCTTTCCGACCTCGGTGTTGAGGTCATGGAAGGCGGGCAGGCAATGCATAAATACTGAATTTTCTCCTGCCATATCCATTATTTCGTCGGTTACGCAATATGCGGCAAGATCATTGATTCTCTTTTCCCAGACCTCGGTGGGCTCGCCCATGGATACCCATACATCCGTGTAAATAACATCGGCACCGGGGACGGCCTTTTTGGGGTCACTTTCAAAGCAGAGAACCGCACCTGTTTCCTTTGCGATTTTCTCAGCCTCGTCTCTGAGCGCAGGCTCGGGGAAATATCCCTCGGGAGCGCAGGCTGTAAAGTCCATTCCGAGCTTTGCACAGCCGAGCATAAGGGAGTTGCCCATATTGTAGCGGGCATCACCCATATAAACAAGCTTTTTGCCCTCGAGAGTTCCGAAATGCTCTTTAATCGTCAGCATATCGGCGAGAATCTGTGTGGGATGATATTCATTTGTAAGACCGTTCCATACGGGAACATCGGAGTACTTTGCAAGGTCCTCAACGATGCTCTGACCATAGCCGCGGTACTCAAGACCGTCAAACATGGAGCAGAGAACGCGGGCCGTATCCGCAACGGACTCCTTCTTGCCTATCTGAGAGCAGGAGGGATCAAGGTAGGTTGTATTCATACCCAGATCGTGTGCGGCAACCTCGAAGGAGCAGCGTGTACGGGTTGAAGTCTTTTCGAAAATGAGAGCAATATTCTTGCCCTCGAAAACTCTGTGCGGGATACCGGCCTTCTTCTGTGCCTTAAGCTCTGCAGCCAGGTCAATAAGACCCATTATTTCTTCGCTCGTGAAATCCAGAAGCTTCAGGAAGTCGCGGCCTTTCATTTCACTTATTTTCATAGTATTTCTCCGTTAATATTGATTTATCTGATATCGCCGCGGCGAAGTCTCTTTTCAAGCTTACGCATAAATGCCGTCAGAATAAGAACCAGAACAAGGTATACGATTGCGGTCAGCATAAGAGGGTTGATTGCGTCAAAGGTATTGTTTCTGACAAGGTTTGCGGAACGGGTAAGGTCTCTTACGGCAACATAACCGGCAACGGCGGTTTCCTTCAGAAGTGCAATCATTTCATTGCAGATTGCGGGAAGGATATTCTTGATTGCCTGAGGAAGAACAACATGTCTGACAGCCTGAAGTCTTGTAAGACCCAGACTTCTTGCAGCCTCTGTCTGTCCGCCGTCAACAGCATCGATTCCGCTTCGGATAACCTCGGCCATATATGCACCGGAGTTAATACCGAAGGTAACGATTGCCGTTACGATACCCTCTGCGGACTTGAGAATTACGAAATAAAAAATAAGCAGAAGAACAACAACGGGGATACCGCGGATTACGGAAACATAAGCATCGCATATTTTTGCCAGGGGCTTAAGGGCTTTGGATTCCTCGGCAAGGAATTTTATTACGGAAATAAGCGTTCCTATGGCAACACCGAGAAGCAGTGCAAAAAATGTTATGATGATTGTGTTCTTAAAGCCTTCGATGAGAAGCAAATAGTTTTCGCCGACGATAAATGTCTCATACAGGCGGTCAAACCAGTTTGTCAGAAACATAGTTGATTTTTCCTTTCTGCCCAAGGGAAAAAGTAATAATTCAGATTATGTATTGTATTACAATTTTGAATAATTGTAAACAGTTTTTTGCATTTTTATGCAAAAAAGGAAAACAAAAGGGGGCGAATCTTCAGCTCCGCCCCCGGAAAATAGCTTTAGGGTATCGGATTAGAGAACGGGAGCAACATAGGGAACGCCGTAGCTATCGAAAATCTTCTCTACGGTTCCGTCCTTGATAAGCTCTACAAGAGCATCGTTAACAGCCTTGGTAAGCTCGTCATTGCCCTTCTTGAATGCAAATGCGTAGGGTTCCTGGGTCATAGCCTCGGAGAGAACGACAAGGTCTGCCTGGTCCTCAACAAAAGCAACGGCAACCTCATTGTCAACAACCCATGCATCAACCTTGCCGGTTGTAAGAGCGAGGCAAGCGTCATTGTTTGCAGTGAAGGCCTTAACATCGTAGCCGTTATCCATGCAGTACTCCTCGGCGGTGGTGCCGGTCTGAACGGAAACACTCTTGCCCTCAAGGTCGGCCTTGCAGGTGATGGGAGAATCCTTGGTTACTACGATAGCCTGAGATGCCATGAAGTAAGGAGAGGTGAAGTTTGCGTTCTTCTGGCGCTCTTCGGTAACGGTGATACCGCTCATTGCCATATCAAACTTGCCTGCCTGAATACCTGCGAGAACGGAGTCGAAGTCCATCTGCTCGTACTTGATTTCTTTGCCGAGCTTTTCACCGATTTTGTTTACGATATCGACCTCAATACCGACAATCTTTCCGCCCTCAAGATTCTCGAAGGGAGGGAAGTCGGGAGAGGTTGCAACGGTGATGGCACCCTTGTTCTTGCTTCCGCAGGCGCAGAGAGAAAGGCACATAACAAGAGCCAGAACAAGACATACGATTTTTGCTGAATTCTTCATTTTTTCTTTTCCTTTCCATAAGCCCCGTGCTCGGAGCTTTAATTTACTTTGCAATGCTTCTTATGTACTCAATCTGGGAGAGTACGGACTTAAGGGAGGTGCCGCCCTCGGAGGTTCTGCGCTCTGCACAGGCACGGAGGTCTATGGCATCAAATACGTCCTCGTCGAAAAGCTCGGAGAGCTCCTTATATCTTTCAAGAGGAACCGTTTCAAGAACAAGACCCTTTTCCATACATTCACGGACAAGAGAGCCTGTGAGCTTATATGCCGCTCTGAAGGGCATTCCCTTTTTTGTAAGATAGTCGGCAAGGTCTGTTGCATTTATAAAGCCCTCGCCTGCAGCCTTCTGCATATTTTCGGGCTTAAACTTAACACCCTTAAGCATGGGAATAAAGACATCAAGGCACTTATCGGCTGTATCGAAGGCGTCGAATACTGCCTCCTTATCCTCCTGCATATCCTTGTTATAGGCAAGGGGCAGGCCCTTGAGCATAGTGAGAGTACCGATGAGGTTTCCGAAGACTCTGCCGGTTTTACCTCTTACAAGCTCTGCCATATCGGCATTCTTCTTCTGAGGCATAATGGAGGAGCCTGTTGTAAAGGCATCGGAAAGCTCCGCAAAACGGAACTCCCATGAGCACCATAAAATCATCTCCTCGGAAAAGCGTGAAAGATGCATCATAAGGACAGACAGGGCTGAGATAAGCTCAACACAGAAATCTCTGTCGGAGACGGCATCGATGCTGTTGCGGCAGGGACCGTCAAAGCCAAGGGCTGCGGCGGTCATTTTTCTGTCTGTGGGATAGGTTGTTCCCGCAAGAGCGCAGGCGCCCAGAGGGGACATATTCATACGCTTTACCGCATCCGCAAGCCTTCCCATATCTCTCTCCAGCATCATGGCATAGGCAAGCAGATGATGGGAGAAAAAGATGGGCTGGGCACGCTGAAGGTGGGTATAGCTGGGAGCAACGGCGTCCTTATACTCCTCGGCCTTATCGGCAACGGCAAGCATAAGAGAGCGGATTTTTCCGATTATATCCTCTGCTCTTTCGCGGAGATACATTCTGACGTCAACGGCAACCTGGTCATTTCTGCTTCTTGCCGTGTGCAGACGCTTGCCTGCATCACCTATACGCTCTGTAAGCTCGGCCTCAATGAACATATGAATGTCCTCGGCCTCGTAGTCAATGGGGAGAGCCCCGCTTTCGATATCCTTAAGGATTCCCTCAAGGCCCTCGGAAATCGCATCAACATCCTCACGGCTTAAAATTCCCGTGGCTGCGAGCATTTCCGCATGGGCCAGAGAGCCATTTATATCCTGTTTGTACATGCGGCAGTCAACCGCAATGGACGAATTGAAATCGTCCGCTGTCTTGCTGGTTTCGGCTAAGGTTCTGCCGGCCCAAAGTTTTGCCATTTCGGTTTTCCTTTATTGATTAAAGCTTGCCTTCTCTGAGAAGAGCGCCGACCTGAGTGGGCAGACCCCAGAGGTTAATGAAGCCTGTTGCCTGAGCCTGATCATAATCGCTCTCGCCGAAGGTTGCAATCTTCTCGGAATAAAGAGCATAGGGGCTCTTTACACCGGCCTTGATGATGTTGCCCTTGTAGAGCTTGAGGCGTACGGTACCGGTTACGTTCTTCTGGGTCTCGGTTACGAAGGCGGAGAGAGCCTGACGGAGGGGAGAGAACCAGAGGCCGTTGTAGAGAAGCTCTGCAAAGCAGACGGAAAGCTCCTGCTTCTTGTGGGCGGTCATCTTGTCAAGGGTGAGTGTTTCGAGAGTCTTGTGTGCAGCGTAGAGAATGGTGCCGCCGGGGGTCTCGTAAACGCCACGGCACTTCATGCCGACAAGTCTGTTCTCGACGATATCAAGAAGACCGATACCGTTCTTGCCGCCGAGCTCGTTAAGCTTCCAGATGATGTCGGTTGCCTTCATCTTCTCTCCGTCAAGAGCAGTGGGAACGCCCTTCTCAAAGTCGATGGTAACATAGGTGGGCTCATCGGGAGCATTGATGGGGGATACACCCATCTCAAGGAAGCCGGGCTTCTCGTAGAGAGGCTCATTCCAGGGGTCCTCAAGGTCAAGACCCTCGTGAGAGAGATGCCAGATGTTCTTGTCCTTGGAGTAGTTTGTCTCTCTGTTTCTCTTAAGAGGAACATTATGTGCCTCGGCGTAATCGATTTCTTCGTCTCTGGACTTGATGTCCCACTCTCTCCAGGGAGCGATGATGGGCATATCGGGAGCAAAATTCTTGATTGCAAGCTCAAAACGAACCTGGTCGTTGCCCTTGCCGGTGCAGCCGTGGGCAATGGCATCTGCGCCTTCCTTCTTTGCAATCTCAACAAGAGCCTTTGCGATAATGGGGCGTGCGAAGGCCGTACCCATAAGGTAATCCTCGTAAATTGCGCCTGCCTGCATGGAGGGGATGATTACGTCATCAACCATCTCATCGGTAACATCCGCAACGTAAAGCTTGGATGCGCCTGTCTTGAGAGCCTTCTCCTCAAGACCATCAAGCTCGTCATTCTGGCCGACATTACCTGCAACGGCAATAATTTCGGGGTTGTTGTAATTCTCCTTGAGCCAGGGAATGATGATGGAGGTATCAAGACCGCCGGAGTATGCGAGAACTACTTTTTTGATGTTTTCTTTATTCATATTATATGCCTCTTTATTCTAACGGGCAAAAGCACAGCCCTGCCCTTTGTTTTTGTGTGCATAAGTTTATAGCACAATATTCAAGTTTTGTCAATATTTATTCATTCGGTTTTTTGTATTTTTTAAGGGCTTCCGGGGTTCGCGTTCAAAACGCGGGATTTATTTATGCATATATTATATATGCGCCGTCGATTTTTGTGTGAAGAGACGAAGCCCGGGCAGACAGCGAACCTGCATATTATTCATAAATTGTTTATGTTTATTCATTTTTCTTTGTTGTTGACCCAAAAGTCATATTGGATTATAATTGCGTATACGACATTCCCGGAGAAAAGGAGGCGATGTAAAATAGCCATTTCCGAAACAGACAACCGATACCCGGAATATGCTGCCCCGAAAGAGCCCGTGAAGGGCAAAAAATCTTCAGGCGGTCTTAAGCTTGCCGGACCTGCGGCTCTTCTTATGGCTGCCTTTTTAACTATATCGTCCTCAGCTCCCGGAAAAGAAGTCTCTCCCCCGCCCGAAACGGAGATTATCAGGACCTCTCCCCTTCCCACGGAGGAAACAGCGCCGCCTTCTCCTTCCATACCACCGGAAAAAAATCAGTACACTGTGTATCTTGATTATAATTTAGGGGATTTTATCGTTCTTAAAAAGAGGCCGGAGGCCGATTCCTCGTCCGATTCCCTTTCTCTTTCCATGACGGTTGAAAAGGGAACCGTTCTTTCGGGAGATTATTCTCTGGAGGCCGAGGACTGTGTAACCGCCTCGGGCTATTTCGGAGATGAAACAAGTCCGGTTATTTTTACCGGATGGTACAGGCAGGACGGAAGTCCCTTTGATTTTTCCGAAAGCATCAATGAGGATTTAAGCCTTTGTGCAGGCTGGCACCTTGAGGTATACGAATGCTGCTTCAAAAACCGGCCTTTGGGAGGAGGCCTTGATTCCGAAGGAAATGCGCACGTATCTCTTAAAACAACGGTAAGCCCCGTTGTATTCGGAAAAGCAGTTTCTCTTGACAGTCTCCTCAGGGACGACGAAGAATATTTTGGACAAAGAAACGAAAATGTCTGTCGCATGAGCTTTATATTCAGCTACACGGATGAGACGGGCAACACGGTCATTCACAGACTGGGAAACGACGATGCTCTTGCAGTTGACAACGTTTCCTTAAACGGAGAGAGTGCTGAGCTCACCTGGAGCGCAGTTCTGGGAAGTGAGCTTCTCAAGGCCTCCGAAAACGGAAGCAACCATAAGCTTTATGCCCGTGGAGCCGTATGCATTGACGGCATTGAATATCTTCTGAGCGAAACAAATACAGCCTCCTATCCCGTAGAATTTTTCGACCCGGAGGGTTCGGAGCGCATCATACAAAACGGAGTATCCGTTCTTATGATGGACGGAAAAGTCCTTCTCATCGATATGAGTGACTGTCCCGATGCCGGAATACTTGTTATGGACAACGATAATTCCAGATTCACCGGTCGTGTATCCTATGATGTTTTCTATCCCGCAGACGTGGGCACAGAAGAAATATCCGACATATGGATACTGCGTAAGGGCGCACCGCAGCCCGGCTTCTTCGACACTCTTGAAGACAGCCCCGACTTAATCGCACATTTCCAAATTTCCTGAAAACGAGGAGTAAAGTATGAAGAAAAACAAATCCACAATAGGCCTTATTATTTCCGTTCTGTTAATCGTCTCTATTGCCTTTACGGGAAATATCCCCGGAAGTGTCGGCGAGGAGATTAAAAATCTTTCCGCAAAAATGGCCGGCGAGGGCGGAATCGCCGGTATATTCGCAAAGATTCTCGCATCTGTTTTTGCGGGGGCATTTGTTTACGCCGTTTATACCGTAATCAAATTTATCCTCACCTCCATCGGCAGGAAATCAAACAGGGCCGCAACCGTAACAAAGCTTTTTTCCGCACTTGCAAAGTACATTATCGGAATAATCGGAATTATATGGATTCTGGGAATTTTCGGACTTGATATCAAGTCCTCCCTTGCCGGTGTCGGAATCCTCGGTCTTATCATAGGCTTCGGCGCCCAGAGCCTTATAGAAGACGTAATTACAGGTGCCTTTGTAATTCTGGAGGGGCAGTACAATGTCGGCGATATTATCATTCTCGATGAATTCAGAGGCACTGTCCGTGAAATCGGAGTCCGCACAACAACCATTGAGGATGCGGGCGGAAATCTTAAAATAGTCAACAATTCCGACATAAGAAACTTCCAGAACCGCTCAAGAAACACATCCAAGGCCGCCTGCGTTGTGGGTGTTTCCTACTCAACCGACCTTGACTACCTTACAAAATGCCTTAACGATGCCTTCCCCGAAATATACGGAAGGCATTCCGAACTTTTCCTTTCCTCCCCCGTTTATCTTGGTGTTGAGGAATTTGCCGGCAGCAGCATTAACATTAAGATTGTTGCCGACTGTGAGGAAACTAAGGTCTTCTCCGCACAGAGAACCCTTAATTACGAAATCAAAAAGCTCTTCGACAAAAAAGGCATTGAAATCCCATTCCCTCAGCTTGTCGTTTATAAGGGAGAATAAAATCAGCTTTGTCCCCGGTACCGCTTTCACAACTTTTATTTTAACATCCCGTTGCTTTTAAATAGTTTCTTGTGTATAATGGAGCAAACATAAATTAAACTTAAAGGAGCAAAATAATGAAACAGGCCCTTGTTATCGTAAGCTTCGGAACCTCCGTGGAAAAGGCAAGCCTTGATATTCACGCAGTTGAGAAGGCACTTTCGGACGCAGTTCCCGATGCGGATGTTTTCATAGCATATACAAGCAGCATTATCAGAAGAATTCTTGCCAAAAGAGGCACTCCCGTTCCCTCGCTGGGTGAGGTCCTCGAGGATATGGAGGCAGATTACGACAGAGTAATCGTTCAGCCGACACACATTCTCTGCGGTATTGAGTATGACAAGATAAAGGCCGTTGCAGACAGCTACAACTACAAATTCAGGGAGCTTCTGTTCGGAAAGCCTCTTCTGGGAGATGCAGAGGATCTGAAGGAGCTTTCGGGCATTCTGAAGGCCCGTTACGGTAAAGAAGACAGAGCCCTTGTACTCATGGGCCATGGCTCCGAGAGTTTTTCAAATATGGTTTACCCCGCTTTTCAGACGGTTATGCGTTATATGGGCTGCAAAAATGCCTATGTAGGCACTGTTGAAGGCTGGCCCGAAATCGATGATGTTATTGCCCAGCTTAAGGACGCCGGCGAAAAGAGCGCAATTTTAGTCCCCCTGATGCTCGTTGCAGGGGACCATGCAATAAACGATATGTCCGGAGATGAGGACGACAGCTGGAAAAACCTCATTGAAAAGGAAGGAATCTCCGTTTCCTGCCATCTCGACGGTCTCGGTCTTCTCCCCGAGGTCCAGGCACTTTACTGCAGACATTTAAGAGAAATTATCGGAGAATAAGAAAAAACCTTACTCACCCCCGCTCCCTATACCTTTCGGAGCGGGGGCGTTTTTTGCATCAGCAGTCTGTATGTTAACCCGTAAAATTTATCTTTGGTCAAAAATGAAAAAATTATCAATTTTTAGATGACAAATGCGGACATTTATGTTATATTACTGTGTGCAATTTTTAAGCATTATTTAATAATAGTCCCTATGGACTTTATGGAGGTTTTATAAACATGTTAAGCAGAGTTGACAACTTTCTTGAAACCCTGAAGAAGGACGGCAAGCCCGATCGCTTTGTCAAGCAGTTCGAAGCCACTTCCATGGTTCCCGGCGACCCCGTATGCTTCTATATCCGCGGAAACCGTTTCCCCGGTATGGAGCCTCTCATTGACCGCTGGGGCACAAGAATCGTATGGCCCGCAGGCGAAATCGGTGCCATCCCCGACCCCAACCCCGCATATCAGGTTGTTAAAGATATCTGCGACTGGCAGGATTACACCAAGGTTCCCGACCTCGTCGCCAACTGCTCCGACCCCGCAGCATGGGCAGAGTATATGGAGAGAGCAAAGGCAAGCACCGCCGATGACACTCTCTTTATGATGTTCGCTCCCACCGGCGTATTTGAGCGTATGCACTTCCTCATGGGCTTCGAGGATACTCTCGTTAACCTGATGGTTGAGCCCGAGGCAGCAGCAGAGCTTGCCATGGCAATCGGCGAGTACCGTTACCAGGGCTACAAGCTCATGGTTGAGAACTGCCACCCCAAGGTACTTCTTCTCCACGATGACTGGGGCAGCAAGACCCAGCTCTTCATGCGTCCCGAAGTATGGCGCGAAATCATCAAGCCCGCATATCAGAAGGCTTATGATTATCTCCACGAGCAGGGCGTTATCATCATGCACCACTCCGACTCCTTCTGCGAGCCCATCCTCGAGGATATGATTGACCTTCACATCGACATCTGGCAGGGCGCTCTCCCCCAGAACGACATCGCAGGTCTTCTCAAGAAGGCCGACGGCCGCATCACCATCATGGGCGGTCTCGATGCAGGTATCATCGACAGAGATGACTCCACCGAGGAAGAGATTCGTGCAGAAGTCAGAAGAGCCTGCATGGAGTACGGCCCCTGCGGTCACTTCATCCCCTGCATCACCTACGGTGGCCCCGGCCCCATCCATCCCATTGACGGCATCATCAATGACGAAATCGACAAGTGCTCCAAGGAGATTTTCGGCTGAGAAAATCCCTTATGCGGTAGCATAGGTCCTAAATAAAAAATGCACCGTACTCCCTTTCCTTATTCAGGAAAACCGGAGTACGGTGTATTTTTCGTTGTTATTATCAAAGCTTTTCCGAAAGCCTTGCGAAATCCTCAAGGGAAAGAGTTTCCCCTCTTGCCTTAACATCGATTCCGGCGGCAATAAGGGCCCCTTCGGCCTCTTCTCTTGAAAGAGACCTTCCGAAACCGGACATAAGGGCATTGGGAAGAGTTTTTCTTCTCTGATTGAATGCCGCCCTTACAATCTTCATAAGCTTATCCCTGTCCGCCTTTACCGGAGGCTCGGGAAGAATGTTCATTGTAATGACGGAGGAGGTTACCTTGGGTGCGGGAATAAAGCAGGAGGCAGGCACATCGAAGAGTATCTCAGGCTCCGAATACCAGCGGCACAGAAGAGTGAAGGCTCCGTAATCGGCCGTGCCGGGGCGGGCGCAGATGCGCTTTGCAACCTCCTTCTGAATCATTATGGTAACCCTGGAAAAAAGGCCGGATTCCAGAAGCACCGTAATAAGAGGGCTTGTAATATTATAGGGGATATTGGCGCAGGCAACGATTTTATCACAGCCTGCAAGCTTTTCTCCCAGAAGGGCCCTTAAATCCGTTTTAAGAGCATCCCCGTAATAAATCTCAACATTGGGAAGTGAGCCGACTGTTTCGGAAAGAATCGGCCTTAGGCTCTCATCAAGCTCAATGGACAGAACCTTTTTTGCATATTTTGAAAGCTCGTTTGTAAGGCAGCCTATACCCGGACCTATTTCAAGTACACCCGTTTTGTCATCAATTCCCGCAGAGGCGGCGATGTCCTCCGGTACATTTCGGGCGCAGAGGAAGTTTTGCCCCATGCTTTTTGAAAAACGGAAGCCGTGGCGGCCCAGAAGAGCCTTTATTTCATTTATATCGGTTAAATTCATAATACAAAAACCTTATTTTAAGAGCTTTTCAAAGCCCTGGCGCCTGGGGTCATGCCCCTCGCCGGGGTCGGGGAGAAGCAGATTGCCCCTGAATGAGTAACCCATTTTAGCCCCAAGAGCCTGCATGGGCTTGTTTTTTCTGTGGGTATCAAAGCGGATTGACTGAACCTTTGCCTCACGGGCAAGCTCCTCTGCATACTTAAACATTATCCTTGAAAGGCCGGAGCCCTTGAGTGCGGCCGATACACAGCAGCGGTGAATAACGGCATACGGTCCGCTTTGCTGCCACTTTCCGTCCGTAATGAGGGAGTAGTAGTCTTCCTCCTCCGTTGAGAGGCAGAAATAAGCCTCGGGCCTTCCTCCGCAGGTGATAACATAGCCCTGTTTTTTTGCAATATCCTCCATAACGGAAGCTTCGTTGGGATAATTATCCTGCCACTGGTCAAGGCCGTGCTTTTTCATATAGTTACGGGCCTGACGGAAGAAAAGGCAAACTGTTTCGACGTCTCCCTCCTCACAAGGGCGAAGGGCAACGGGCTCTTTTATTTTTGGACGCTTTGCATCACGCTCAATTGCGGCAAGAAGCTCTGCATCGCTTTTATCGGGAGTAAATTTTTCAAACAGGTCGGGGCGCTTTGTCATAGTCCTCTCAAGCATTTTCCTTCTGCGCCAGAGTTCTATTTCCGCATGGTTTCCGCCCTGAAGGACCTCGGGAACGCTCCTTCCCTCCCAGACCTCGGGTCGGGTATACTGAGGGTACTCCAGAAGTCCGTCCCAGTGGCTTTCCCCTGTAAAGCATTCCTCTGCGGAAAGGACGCCGGGAACCATTCTGCATACGCAGTCGGCAACTGCCATTGCGGCTATTTCTCCGCCTGTGAGAACGAAATCGCCGACGGAAAGCTCCTCATCAACGCACTCCTCGATAAATCTCTCATCAACGCCCTCGTAATGTCCGCAGACTAAAATAAGATTATCATAGTTTGCGACATATTCTCTGGCGAGGCTCTGGGTAAGAGTTCTGCCCTGAGGGCTCATATATATGACACGACGGCGAAGACCGTCCCCACCCTGTGCCTTAACATAATCAAGGGCACTTTTAAGAGGCTGGGCCATCATTACACAGCCATAGCCTCCGCCGTAGGGATAGTCATCAACCTGCCGCTGCTTGTTTTCCGTAAAATCTCTGATCTGAACGGCATTTATTTCCAGAATGCCTTTATTGCACGCCCTTCCCAGAATGCTCTCATGAAGACAGGCATTTATCATATCGGGAAAAAGCGTAAGCACATCGATTCTCATCTTCACATACCCTCAATCAGGGAAACAATAATTTCTCCCTTTTCAGGAGAAGTGCTTTTAATAAATTCGGGTACAGCGGGAATGAGAATTTCCCTCTCACCCTTTACAACGTAAATATTACCGGAGGGAACCTGCATAACGTCATCGAGAATTCCCAGCTCCTCGCCCTCTTCACTTATGACTCTGCTTCCGATTATATCGGCAATGAAGAAGCTTCCCTTGGGAAGTCTGGCATCCCCGCGGTCTATGGAAACAATCTTGTTTTTAAGTGTCATGGCGGCATTAATATCGTCAATGCCCTCCAGAGAGACGATTACCATACTTTTCTGGGCATAGCTGCGCTTAACCTTATATCCGGTTTCGCCTATATAGAGCTTCTTGAATTTCGTCAGAAATTCGGGAGAATCGGCCCAGGGCTCTATTTTTATCTCACCTTTTATTCCGTGAGTATTGACAATCTTTCCCGCTTCCAGAAGCTTTGGCTTATCAAACATAATTATATTCCTCACAAAAAATGGTCGGGGCCCGGTTAATAACACCGTGCCCCGACCAATTATTATCTCAGTCGATAACCTCGACGGAGACCTTTTCGCCCTGTCTCTGAGCGACGGCCTTCATAAGGACACGAACCTCTTTGATGATTCTTCCCTGACGGCCGATGACCTTGCCCATATCACCGTCGGCGACCCTGACCTCAAATACGGTACTGTCGCCGCTTTTGCGCTCGGTCACAGAAACCTTGTCGGGATTATCGACCAGGTTCTGTATAATATAGGTCAGCAGTTCCTTCATCTTAGACGGCAACTCCTTATGCTTCTGCTTTCTTTAAGAGAGCTCTTACAGTATCCGTGGGCTGTGCGCCGTTGGAAATCCAGTACTTTGCGCGCTCAACATCAACCTTGATCTCTGCGGGATCAGCAAGGGGATTGTAGGTTCCGATTTCCTCGATGAAACGACCGTCACGGGGGAAGTGGGAATCAGCAACAACGATGCGGTAGTAGGGAGCCTTCTTTGCGCCCATTCTGCGAAGTCTGATCTTAACCATTTCTATTTTCACCTCCAAAAATAAATCTCAGTTATCAATAACCGCAGCACTGCGGGTATTTCCTAATTTCAGAATCCGAAGCCCGAGGGCAGACCGGGAAAGCCGCCGGCCTTCTGCATTCTCTTGAGCTTCTTGCCGCCCATAGAGCTTATCTGCTTCATCATCTTCTGCATTGCCTCAAACTGCTTGAGCAACTTGTTGACATCCATTACGGTTGTTCCGCTTCCTGCGGCTATGCGCTTCTTGCGGGAGGAACCGATGATTGCGGGGTTTTCTCTCTCCCTGGGTGTCATGGAGAGGATTATTGCCTCAATTCTTGCCATGGCCTTTTCGTCTATGTTTGCACCGGAAAGGGCCTTTGCATCAACACCGGGAACCATTGCCAGAATATCCTGCATCGAGCCCATGCTCTTTAGCTGAACAAGCTGGTCATAGTAATCGGCGAGAGTAAAGCGGTTTGCCCTGAGCTTTTCTTCAAGCTCCTTGGCCTTTTTCTCGTCAAAGCTCTGCTCTGCCTTTTCGATAAGGGTAAGAACATCACCCATACCAAGGATTCGGCTTGCCATTCTCTCCGGGTGGAAGGGCTCGATTTTATCAAGCTTCTCGCCTGTTCCGGCGAACTTGATGGGCTTGCCAGTTACTGCCTTGACGGAAAGGGCGGCACCGCCTCTTGCATCACCGTCAAGCTTTGTGAGCATAATTCCGTCAACGCCCAGAGCCTCGTCAAAGGCCGTTGCCGCATTGACGGCATCCTGACCGGTCATAGCGTCAACAACGAGCATGATCTCGTCGGGCTGAACCTCGGATTTTATATTTTTGAGCTCGTCCATGAGGGCTTCATCAATATGAAGACGACCTGCGGTATCCAGGAAGACGAGGTCATTGCCGTATTTCTTTGCGTGGGCAATACCGGCCTTTGCAATCTGAACGGGATCACCCTGCCCCATCTGGAAGACGGGGATTTCAAGCTGAGCACCGACTGTTTCAAGCTGCTTTATTGCAGCGGGCCTGTAAACGTCACAGGCAACGAGAAGGGGGTGCTTACCCTGCTTGCGCATATAGGCGGCAAGCTTTGCACCGTTTGTTGTCTTACCCGCACCCTGAAGGCCTACGAGCATTACAACACTGGGATTGCGGCTGCCTATATTGATTTTTGTGTGCTCACTTCCCATAAGGGCAATGAGCTCTTCATTTACTATTTTGATGACCATCTGAGCGGGAGAGAGGCTCTCCAGAACATCATTGCCAACGGCACGCTCTGTGGTCTTCTTAACGAAATCCTTAACGACCTTGTAGCTTACATCGGCCTCGAGAAGGGCGAGGCGAACCTCACGCATGGCTTCCTTTACATCATTCTCGGAAAGCCTTCCCTTGCCGCGAAGCTTTTTAAAGGCCGCAGAAAGCTTTTCGGACAGTGATTCAAACGCCATTATAACTCCTCCAGTTCCTTAAGCCTTTCAATAATTGCCGCCTTCTCGGGGGTAGCGGGAAGCTTATTGCATAGCTCACCGATTTCTTCGATAAGCTTCTGCCTTTTCATTCCGCGGGCAACAAGCCCTGTCTTTTCCTCGTAGTTCAGCATAATCTGCTCGCTTCTTTTTACAATATCCCAGACGGCCTGACGGGACGTACCGAAGCTCTCGGCAACCTCATTCAGAGTAAGGTCGTTGTTGTAGTGAAGGTCATAGCACTCACGCTGCTTTTCCGTAAGAAGCTCTCCGTAATAATCAAAGAGCATTGTTCTAAGGATAGTATCAGTTTCCAAAAAAATCCCCTCCGAAACAGCAAGGGGGATTATAGCAGAAGAAAAGGAGCTTGTCAAGTGTTTTCCTTTGACAAGCTCCTTAAAAATCAAATTATTTTATTCTATATGGTATTTCCCGCGACCCGGGGCATATCATCTGTAAAGCTCAACAAATTCTTCAAGGCAGAGATTGTTTTCCTTTATGAATGCAGCGGCCTCAAGACCGACATAGCGGAAATGCCAGGGCTCATACATAATGCCGGTAATTTCCTGCTTATCCTTGGGGTAGCGCAGGATAAAGCCGTATTCTGCGCAGTGCTCATTCATCCACATAAACATTGCGGTGTTCTCAAGGCTCTCGTTTTTAATCTCGTAGTAGCGGTCGGTTATATCGGCACAAAGGCCCGTCTGATGCTCGCTTGTTCCCGGGGGCGCGACAATACTTGCCGCTTTTGCGTAATCGTTTCCGTACTGACCCAGCTTGCGGTTAAAAAGGTAGCTCTGAGTATCGTAATCTCTGTAGCTTGATGAGAGGTAAACACTGTTTCCCGCGGCTCTTGCACCGGCAATAAACTCCTTGATTGCGTCAACCGCACGGGAATCGAAGTACTGTCCGCCCTCAAGCTCCGTAAGCTCCGGTCGGAAGGTGCCGTCTATGGTATTGTCGGCATTGACAAGAATAAGCTCCCAGGAGTTTATATCAAGGTCCGGCTTATTCTTTTTAAGCTCCTCCATAGGGTCGGGAGTTTCCTCGGGCTTCTGCTCCTCAGGGGGAGCAACAGTTGTGTTATCCCCTTCGGATACGGTCGGCGTCTCCTGAATTACGGGCACTTCACCTTCGGAAGAGCCGGTTTCTGGCGCATCGGATGACACGGCATTCTGGGGAGAGCCGCCGCCCGGATTATTTATATCTGTTCTGTCCGTCTCTACGCTCACCCCGGTGTCGGGCTTAAATTCATCGGGAATTCTGGCCCTCACGGCAACAAGAACTATGAGACAGATGCACAAAACAGCACATACTGCAGTCTTGGGAGTAAATTTCATTTTAACTGCTCACTTCGTAAACTTTAATATAAATCAAGGAATTCCTCAAGGCAAAGGCCCTTCTCCATAATATAGGCCGCTGCCTCTTCTCCCACATAGCGGAAGTGCCAGGGCTCATACCAGCCTGTTATATCCTTCTTGTCCTTGGGGAAACGAAGGATGAAGCCGTACTCGGCACAATGCTCTTTTAGCCATACAAGAAGTGCGTTATCCTCAACCTCTTCGGCAACCATCTTCATTTCGGAATTCGGCATAATATCCACGCCCAGTCCCGTCTGGTGGTCACTTGTTCCGGGATAGGCAACAAGCTCTCTTGCCTGAATTTCAGCCTCTGCATATTCAACGGTTCCGCCCCATGCAATTTGGCTGGCCTTGCCGTAAAATATGTATGCCTGAGTAGAATAGGGTCTGTAGGCTGCGGATATATAGGTTCCGAAGCCTGCGTTTGCCGCACCCTGCAGCATTTCGGTCAGCTTTTCTGCGGCACGGGAGTCGAAGTACTGGTCATTCTGAACCTTTGTTACCTCGGGGGCAAAACCGGACTGAAGAACATTGGTGTTGTTTACAAGCTTGAGATTCCAGTCATAAACGGAAATATCTGGAAGATCCGCAAGAGGGTCCTCCGGAGGAGTTTCCTCCCCGCCGTTTCCGGAAGGCTGTTCATCGGAAGGACCCGACTGTGAACCTTCATTATCTCCGTTGATTTCCGAAACGTCGGGAGCTTTACCCTCATCGGTCTCTGTGCTCTTATCCGGGGTTCTGTCCTTTATTTCGGGATCAGGGCCCAGTCTCGCGCTTACTATTACCAGTAATATAACGCAGAGCGCAAGTACCGTAAGCTTTTTTGCTCTTTTCATCATTACTCTCCTTAAAAAAAGCGAAGAAATATTCCGGGAGAATCTTAAAATTCCTTAACCTGCATACAGAATATACGCAAAATTCCACATCGGGGGTCAAAAGCGCATATATTCAAGATATATTTTACCACAAAACGGGTAAAAATGCAAGTATTTGATTTGATTCGCATTTTTCTTGACAAGTTTACTCCTACAATCTATAATACAAATGTCAGATTTTTGCATCATTTTTCCATATTGTTTTTTGGAGGTTTTTTATTATGCATGAGATTAATCTCGAAATTAAGCTGACCGGTTCCAAGCTCTTTGATATCGTAATGTACAATACCGCCACCGAGCTTTGCACCAAGTACCCCGGACTCACCTTTGAGTACGACAAGGAGAGAATCACCATTCACGGCGAGCTCAATGATTACTGGTATCAGAAGTATCAGGAGGCCATGTTCTACAACGAACTCGGCAAATAATTTCCTGAAGCTTTTCTAAATCAATCGGAGAACTGTTATGCTCAGTATCAACAAAAATCATCAGGAAGCTCTGAACTCTGTTTTAGAGCTTCGTTTTCCTGCGCTTGCTCTTAAGCTTGTTGAAAAGAAGGACGAGGAGGCCCTTGTCCCCGCAAATGCTCTTAAGCCCCGTGAAAAGGGCAAGCACATTGCCCTGTGCCAGGCCTTTGCTCTCGCACGCAGACAGGGAAAGATTGTCTATATGAGAAAGGAAGACCACTGGTGCTGGAACCCTCTTATGACCTATGGTCATGTTGAGTGTAAAAAAGGCTCCGAGCCCTTTAAGGTCATTTCCCAAGTTATGGGCATTTCCGACCCCGAGAAGGCTGCGGAATTCGTAGATGCCTTCCCCAAATTCCCTTACGGAAAGTACGAGGGCGTTCTTATTGCACCTCTTGACAAGGCCGAGTTTAAGCCCGATATCACTCTTCTTTATATGAAGAATGACCAGCTTCGCGCCCTTTTAATGGCCGTAAATTCCGTTACCGGTGCTATGGTTGATTCCTCCTTCACGGCTCTGGATTCCTGCACCTACTCCGTAATCAACCCGATTCAGGACGGAAAATACCGCATCACTCTTCCCGACCCCGGCGAGTATGAAAGAGCTCTTACCCCCGAGGATGATATCATCTTCTCTGTTCCTTACCAGAAAGAGGAGGAATTCTATAAGGGCATTGAGTTTACAATTGCCCGCGGCTATGGCTACAGACGCAATTTCTTCCCCGCAATCAAGGAAGACTTCGAGAGGCCTCCCTTCTACAATGTTCTTTTCAGGGCATGGGGGCTTGACGAAGGCGACGATTGGGACAAAGCAATAGGCTGATTATTATCCGCAAGCCGAAACAATCCCCGCCCAAAAGGCGGGGATTTGCATATCCGGAACAAAAAATATACATATATATCGGAGATAAAAATGGACGTTTCTACTGTTAATGAATACGGAAAAAAGCTTCACGAGCTTCTCATCCTCAGATACTCCCCCATTGCCCTTAAGGTTCTTCACGAGGGAGACACTCTGCCCGCAGACTGCGTAAGACCCTTTGCAGACGAGGGCGGACACATTGCCATGTGCCAGGCCTTTGCAAGAGTAAGAAGAGAAAGAGCAAAGCTTACTATGCTTAAGGATGACCACTGGTGCGTATGGCCTCTTGTCAGCTACGGAATGGTTGATATCCCCGAAAGCGATGTAGACGACCTGGGAAGCAGATTTTTCACCAAAACCCCCGAGCTTTCCATCAAATACTTCAGGGAAAAATATCCCCGCCTCAACGACAGCAAGGTAATCGGCTTCTCCATCGCCCCTCTGGAGAGCTGCAGCTTTGTTCCCGACGTAATCACAATTTACTGCCGTCCTGCCCAGATTCGTTCTCTTCAGATGGCCGCAAAGTTCGATACGGGCGAAATGCTTGACCTGACCCTTGACCCCGTTGATTCCTGTGTTCACAGCACCATTCCCGTTCTGAACGGTCAGGCCTACAACATCACATTCCCCGATCCCGGCGAGTATGAGAGAGCAATGGCCGATGAGGACGAGGTTATGTTCACCGTAAGGGGCGACAAGCTGGCAGACCTTGTTGATTCCATGTCAAAAATCGCAGCCTTCGGCTTTGGCTATAAGGGTCTTCAGATGACCCTGCCCACGGATTTCCCCCGCCCCAAATTCTATAACGATTACTTTGAGAAATGGGGACTTGCAACCGGACCTGAGTGGAAGAAATAAATCTTCTTCCGCAAAATACGGATTTAAGCATCTCACACAACATCAGACTCCCCAAAGCCTTGAACTTTCTGCAAAAATAAAGATAAAAAAACATTGCAATCACCTCTTTAATGTGATAGCATAGTAAATCATTACAGTGAGGCATATGCCTCCTGTTTACCCTGTATTTTTATTTTCCGTAAAGAAAGGAATAAACTATGAAAAACGAATACCTTCTTAACGTTATCGAGACCGTAAAGGCAAGAAACAAGGGCGAGGATGAGTTCTTCCAGACCATCACCGAGGTTCTCGGCTCCCTTGAGCCCGTTATCGAGCAGCATCCCGAGTATATCAAGGCCGGCCTTATCGACCGCCTTGTTGAGCCCGAGCGTATCATCAAGTTCAGAGTTCCCTGGGTTGATGACGAGGGCAATGTAAGAGTTAACCGTGGCTACCGCATTCAGTTCAACAGCGCAATCGGCCCCTACAAGGGAGGCCTTCGCCTTCACCCCAGCGTAAACGAGTCCATCATCAAGTTCCTTGGCTTTGAGCAGATTTTCAAGAACTCCCTCACCGGTCTTCCCATCGGCGGCGGTAAGGGCGGCTCCGACTTCGACCCCAAGGGCAAGTCCGATGCCGAGGTTATGCGTTTCTGCCAGAGCTTTATGACAGAGCTTTACCGTCACATCGGTCCCGATGTTGACGTTCCCGCCGGTGATATCGGCGTAGGCGCAAGAGAAATCGGTTACCTCTTCGGCCAGTACAAGCGCATCCGCGGTGCTTACGAGAACGGCGTTCTCACCGGTAAGTCCATCCCCTACGGTGGTTCTCTCGCCCGTCCCGAGGCAACAGGCTTCGGTCTCTGCTACTTCTGCGATGCTATGCTCAGAGCTAACGGTGAGTCCTTCCAGGGCAAGAAGGTTGTCATCTCCGGCTCCGGCAACGTTGCTATCTACGCATGCGTAAAGGCAACCACTCTCGGCGGCAAGGTTGTTACCATGTCCGACTCCAACGGCTATGTTTACGATCCCGAGGGAATCGACATTGAGGCCGTTATGGATATCAAGCTTGTCAAGCGCGGCAGAATCAAGGAGTACCTCTCCTACAGACCCAATGCAGAGTATCACGAGGGCTGCAAGAACATCTGGAATGTTCCCTGCGATATCGCTCTTCCCTGCGCCACCCAGAACGAAATGGACCTCGAAGGCGCAAAGACTCTCGTTAAGAACGGCTGCAAGGTTCTCTGCGAAGGCGCTAACATGCCCTGCACTCCCGATGCAATAGATTACGCTATGGCAAACGGCGTCCTCTACGGACCCTCCAAGGCTGCAAACGCAGGCGGCGTTTCCGTTTCCGCTCTTGAGATGAGCCAGAACTCCATGCGTTACTCCTGGAGCTTCGAAGAGGTTGATGCCAAGCTCAAGGACATTATGGAGAACATCTTCGCCGCCTCCGCTGCTGCTGCAGAGCAGTACGGCATGCCCGGCAACTACATGGCAGGCGCAAACATCGCCGGCTTCCAGAAGGTCGCCGATGCAATGATGGCTCAGGGCATCATCTGATAAGCCCCGAAGCCTCGGATTAAAAAGCATAATATAAAGTTACTCCCCCGTCATTAATGGCGGGGGAGTATTTTTGTGAAGGATTATTATTTATCGGATGGCATTTCTAAGCTCAATAAGAGCATTCTTTACCATCGGCATAAGCTCATCGGGCCGGACAAGAAATACTATTGCGGCAAGACGAAGCTCTATTTCGCTTTCCGGGGCGGTCTTTTCCATAACGGGGCCCTCCGTCACGGAGAACATCTCTGTGCTTTTTACCTCTGCAGAGGCCTTGATGTGGCCTATTATTCCGCCCATTTCGTTAACCTTATCGGAAAGTGCGGAGAGTTTTTCGGAAATGCGGGGTCTTAAAGCCTCATAGGCACAGCACAAAGTAAGCTTTCCGGATACAACACAGGCACCCTCGTGCATATGCTGCTCAATATAAATGCCGTCTTCTGTACATCCGTGTTCGTGTTCGTGTTCGTGGTCATGTCCGCAGCAGCATTCTTCCTCGTCGTGATGGTGATGGTGATGCTCGTGCTCGTGGTGGTGACCACAGCTGCACTCTTCCTCATCGTGATGGTGGTGGTGCTCATGCTCATGGTGATGTCCGCAGCAGCATTTCTCCTCGTCGTGGTGGTGATGATGCTCGTGCTCGCTCATTGCTCAGGCCTCCTCTCCAAGTACTGTCTGCCAGACTTCCTCTGCAATGGGAGAAAGTGCGGAAATATGCATTATTTTTGCCTCCGGCTCAAAGCCGAGAATATCACTGTCAACCTTGGAAAGGGCCTCGTCATCCACAAGGTCAACCTTGTTAACAAGTACACAGTCGGATTTCTGTATCTGTCCGGATAGCAAAGCTTCCATAGGTCTGATAAGCCTTGCCCAGCGCTTTGCGTCAACAAGAACGCAGACGCGGGCCTTAATGTTCATAAGGTCAATCAGATTTTCCTTTATGTTCTGGGGATAGGCAACACCGGTTGTCTCGAGAATGAGCCATTCGGGGTCAAATTCTTTTTCGATTTTCTCAACTGCGCCGATAAGCTCACCGGATACGGTGCAGCAGGCACAGCCGGAAAAGAGGTTATCAACCTGAAAGCCGCCGCCCCTGAGAAGCTTATCGTCGATTCCCACATCGCCTATTTCGTTTTCTAGTATCATTACCTTGCAGGGCTTTTCGTATTTTGAGTGCTCTACTATATATTTAGCAAGGAGCATAAGAGCAGAGGTTTTTCCCGAACCGAGAAATCCGCTTAAAATCAATGTTTTCATATGATTACTCCTTTTTGTTATTCTTAATTATTATAGCAATGTTTATTTAAGAATTCAACATTCATTTTCCTGCATTTTGTTTATTCCCGAGGGCATTTCCTCTTTTCTTTTTCCTTGACAAATACTGTTTTTTTGTTAAAATCAAATTGGAAAAGGTGAAGCTGAAAGTCTTCTTAATAATTCACGGAGGTAAAAACATGACCTTTAAGATTCAAATCGGTTCT
>JAKSPP010000030.1 GCA_024404735.1 Oscillospiraceae bacterium
AGTTTGCAAACAGAGCTGCTAAGCTCGTTCGTCCCCGCGGTGTGTATCCTCCCGGTCTCTACACCGCCGGTGTTCATGTCGGCCTGGGCAGAATGGTAGGCGCAACTCCCAACGGAAGAAAAGCAGGCGAGCCCCTCTCCGACGGTGCTTCTCCCTCTCAGAGCGCAGATAAAAACGGCCCCACCGGAGTTGTAAAGTCCATTCTCGCTCTCAAGCCCGAAAAGTACTTAAACGGTATGCAGTTTAATATGAAGTTCCACCCCTCCTGCGTAAACGGCGAGGACGGCTTTATTAAGCTCAAGAACTTCATTGAGGCATTCTTTGCACAGGGAGGTATGCAGGTTCAGTACAACATTGTTGACTCCGATACACTCCGCAAGGCTCAGGAGAACCCCTCCGATTACCGCGACCTTGTTGTCCGCGTTGCAGGCTTCTCCGCTTACTTCACAGAGCTCGTAACAGACCTGCAAAATGACCTCATCTCCAGAACAGACAATATGATGTAAAATATAAAATTGTCGTAAAATATAACGACCCTCCTTCTTAAAAAGGAGGGTCGTTTTTGCGTAAAAAAAGAGCCTGTGGATTTCCCGCAGGCTCTTTGAATGCTTATTAAGCTGTTTGTAACCGGTTTCCGATTACTTGGTAACGAGCTCCTTGGTGTCGCGGGCAATCATGAGCTCCTCGTTGGTAGCGATAACGAAAGCCTTAACCTTGGAGTTATCGGAGGAGATGAGATGCTCGCCGCCTCTGATGTTGTTTCTCTCGGAGCAGATTTCTACGCCCATGAAGCCGAGGTTTGCGCAGATAGCTTCGCGGGTTGCGGGGCTGTTCTCACCGAGACCTGCGGTGAATACGATGGCATCAACGCCGCCCATAGCAGCTGCATAAGCGCCGATGTACTTGGAAACCTCGTAGAAGTACTTCTTGAGGGCGAGCTGTGCGCGCTCGTTGCCTTCCTTGGCAGCATTCTCAATGTCACGGAAGTCGGAGGAAACGCCGGAAACGCCGAGAACACCGGACTTCTTGTTGAGGATGTTCATCATTTCCTTGATGTCGTAGCCGTAGATGCCCATCAGGTACTCCATGATGGTAGCATCGATGTCACCGGAACGGGTGCCCATGGGGAAGCCTGCGAGAGGTCCAAGGCCCATGGAGGTGTCAACGCACTTGCCGTCAACAACAGCGGAGAGAGAAGCACCGTTGCCGAGGTGGCAGCAGATGACCTTGCTGTGCTCGGGATTGCCGAGAAGGTCGATTGCACGTGCGGAGATGTAACGGTGAGAGGTGCCGTGGAAGCCGTAACGACGAACCTGGTCCTTCTCGTAGTACTCGTAGGGGATAGCGTAGATGTAAGCCTCTGCGGGCATGGTCATATGGAAAGCGGTGTCGAAAACGGCAACCTGAGGAGTCTTGGGCATAACAGCCTGGCAAGCCTGAATACCGGTGAGGTTTGCGGGGTTGTGGAGAGGTCCGAGGGGGATGCACTTCTTGATAGCAGCGATAACATCGTCATTTACGATGCAGGACTCGGTGAATTCCATACCGCCGTGGAGAACTCTGTGGCCGCATGCATCAATCTCGTCCATAGAAGCGATAACGCCGTTGTCCTTGTCAACAAGAGCGGCCAGAACAGTCTGGATGGCCTCGGAATGAGTGGGCATGGAAACTGCAAGGTCCTTAACAACGGTCTTGCCCTCAAGCTGGGGCTTGTAGGTGAAAAGTCCGTCGATTCCGATACGCTCACAGATACCGCTTGCCATTACGGACTCATTGTCCATGTCAACGAGCTGGTACTTGAGGGAGGAAGAACCTGCGTTGATAACTAAGATTTTCATGTTGGAAATCTCCTCTTTCAATATATTTTTATTTTTAATTTAATGGGAAAACAGATTAAAGACCCAGGAGCCTGCTTAAAAACTCGGGTGGGAATAAAACAAGCTCCGAAACAAGAACAGTCAGGCAGCATCCGATTGCAACCTTGAAAAGTCCTGCATTGAAGAAGGCGGCAACTATGCCGACAACAAGTGCGAGAACTCCGGAAATGGGGCTCTGAGTGGCATCGACAATGGCGGGTACAGTCATAACAGCCAGAGTTACATAGGGAACATAATAGAGAAAAGAGCGGATAAAACGGCTTTTTATCTGCTTTCTGATAAGAGTCATCGGCAGAGCTCTTACGCACATAAGAACAAAAGCCATAGTGAAAATGTAAACGTAGGGATTAATTCTCATGGCTTTCCTCCTGCTTTGCTTCTTCCTCGCTGTGGGGGAACAGCAGTGCCGCAACAGCGGAAATGAGTACCGTCAGAACGATGGTTTTGGTTCCGCCGGACATGAAATCAAACAGGGAAAGCTTGTTTACACACCAGGAGGCTGCAAAGCAAAGAACCACAACGCCCGCGATTATCCTGTCTTTTCTTGCCGGGGGAATGATTATTGCGAAGAACATTCCGTAAAGAGCAACGGAAAATGTGGAAACAAGGCGCAGGGGCATAATATTTCCGATTGCGCAGCCGAGGGCCGTTCCGAGAGCCCAGGCCGGGGTTGCAAGGGAAATCAGACCGAGAGTATAGTAGGGGTTGAGATACCCGGGCCGTGCAACAGAGCAGGCAAAAAACTCGTCTGTAATGAAGAAGCCCATAAAAAGGCGGTGGAGAAAGCTTGTGTCGGGGGCGGCGTGCTGGCTCATTGCACATCCCATAAGAAAATAACGGGCGTTTACAACGAGAGTCATGATAATAAGCTCTATAATAGGGGCAGATGCCGCAATAAGGTTAAACTCTGCGTATTCTCCCGCAGAGGCATTGGATAAAAGGGAGGCCAGTCCGGACTGAAAGGGTGTAAGTCCGGCAAGCTTGGCGTTTATTCCCAGGGCAAAGGAAACCGCAAAATATCCCATGGCAATGGGAACAGAGGAACGCATTCCCTCAAGAAAGGTTTCCTTGCCGTTTAATGTGTATGTTCTGTACTTCATCAATACCTGTTTGAACAAAAAGTGATTTTTTTGACTAACTTAAATATTATAATACTTTTTGCGAAAAATGCAATAGTCATTATTTATCTTCTTAATACTTTTCCGAGTACGGAAAATATCAGAAATGCAATAATATCAGCGCAGACAACAGTGGCACCGGCCGGAGTCCCCGCGGAAATGGATACAATAAGGCCGAGACCCGTGCATACGAGGGCAATTCCCGCTGCGCATATGCTGACGGACTTAAATGATTTGAATACTCTCATTGCGGACATTGCGGGAAAGATGACGAGGGCGGAAATCAGAAGTGAGCCCACAAGACGCATGGCAAGAACAATAATTGCGGCGGTAACAAGAGCAATTATAAAATTGCACAGAGATGTGTTTATTCCCGTTGCGGAGGCAAAGCTCTCATCAAAGGTAACGGAAAACAGCCTGTTGTAAAACAGAATGTAAAATGCAATTACGCCTGCGGAAAGAATAATGCAAAGATAGACATCGCTTTTTGAAAGAGTCAGTATGGAGGTCGAGCCGAAAAGGGTAGAGCATACATCTCCGGATACATTTGACGATGCGGAAAACACATTCATAATAAGGTATCCAAAGGCAAGTGCGCCGACGGAGAGCATACCGATTGCGGCATCTCCTCTTATTTTTGTGTTCTGCCCCGTTTTAAGAATAATAACAGCGGCAATCATGGTAAGGGGAAGTACAATTGCCATGCTTCCGTTGCCGGAAAGACCCAGAACAGATGCAATTGCAAGAGCCCCGAAGGCAACGTGTGAAAGTCCGTCGCCTATGAAGGAGAAGCGCTTTAATACAAGTGTAACGCCGAGAAGAGAGGCGCAGAGGGCAATAAGCACACCCACAAGAAAGGCGTAGCGGACAAAAGGAAACTCAAAGTAATAGAAAAGCTTTGAAAGAAGGCTCATTTTTTCTTACCTCCTTTTTTCCCCGCAGCACCGTGAACTCGTCCCGCACCCTCATCTCCGGGGAAACAGAGCTTTTTTCCGCCATGACAGTCATGGGTAGGAGCTAAGGAGGCGTGTCCGCTGTCTTCATCGTGGTCCTCATTGCAGATGAGGGAGGTAACGGCAGAGGAATGACGGAATTCGTGGGCTGTGCCGAAGAAAATATGGCAGCCTATGTGAAGAATGTGGCTTGAGTACCTGACGGCACAGTCAACATCGTGGGACACCATAATAATGGTTTTCCCGTCTTCTTTGTTAAGTCTCTGAATCAGAGAATAAAAGTCTGCCGTCGCATTGGGGTCAAGGCCGGAAACAGGCTCATCCATTACAAGAACCTTTTCTGCGGCGCAAAGTGCTCTTGCAAGAAGAACTCTCTGCTGCTGGCCTCCGGAAAGCTCTCTGTAGCATTTCCCCGAAAGCTTCTCTATGCCCATTTTCTCTATATTTTCTTTTGCTTTTTTCTTCTGCTCGGCAGAATAAAAGGGACCCTTGAGCTTCCCCGAGAAGCCGGACAGAACAACCTCCCTTACCGAAGCGGGAAAATCCCTCTGAACAGGAGTCTGCTGGGGAAGATAGCCTATCTCCGAGGCTTTCAGCCCGTTTTGAAATTCAATCACTCCGGATGAGGGCCTGTGGAGTCCCAGAAGAGTCTTCATAAGGGTGGACTTTCCGGAGCCGTTGTCTCCGAGGACGCTTAAAAAGTCTCCCTCCGAAACAGTAAAGCTAAGTCCGTTTACTATAGCACCGCCTTCATAACCGTAGGCGAGATTATTAACGGATATTATCTGCATGTATTATCCTTTCTGAGGTGCCCTTGTGGGGCGGGGCTTATTGGGAAAGAGCCTTATAGAGAATCTCGTAGTTGCTCTCCATAATGGAAACATAGCTGCTTCCGGATGAAACGGCTCTCTTGTTTATGCTTTGCATTGAGTCAAGGGAAAGAATTTCTCCCGCATCTTCCCCCGATGCGGAGAGAACGGCCCTTGCAATATCACCGGAGCTGCTTTCCGTAATCAGAACACAGCTTCTTCCGCTTTCCTTGAGCTTTTCACTGAGAAATATTATTGTCTCGAAATCTGCGTTCTGTTCTGTGGAGCAGCCGGGAAAGGCCGCATAATAATCGATTCCGCAGTCCTTAAAAAGATATGAGAAGGGGAAACGGTCTGCAACTATAAGGGCTCTGCTTCCCGCAATTGCGCCAAGAGAAGCAAATTTATCCTCAAGAGGAATTAGCCTGCTTCGGATATAGGAATCTGCATTTTCAACGAAAGAAGCTGCCTCTTCCGGACAGAGCCCGGATAAAACCGCGCATAGCTCCGAGACAAAAAACTCTGCGTTTCTGACGGAAAGCCATACATGCTCATCGATTTCGGGCTCATCCTCGCAGTCCTCCTCTTCTGCCTGCATGCCTTCCTTAATTTCCTCGGAGAGAATATTTTCTCCCAGAAGCTCTGTAAGGGAAATTACCGTCGGAAGCTTTTCGGAATCTGCGGAGGCCAAAAGCTCTTCTACCCAGCTGTCGGATTCTCCGCCCACATAAATAAATATGTCGGCCTCGAGAATTTTCGCGACATCTATTACAGAGGGATTAAAAGAGTGCATATCCGTCCCGTTCTCAATAAGAAGGTATACCTCCGGTGCATCCTCACAGCCTGCTGTTATATTGATTGTCCAGTCGTAAATGGGAAATACAGAGCACAGAACCCTGAGCTTCCCGTCCCCGGGGGCCGCCCTTTTATTTCCGCAGGCAGACATAGAAAACAGGATGAGAGTGGAGAGAATTAAAGAAATAAATCCAATAATCTTTTTTTTCATAATTTTACATAGTTATATATGTTATACAGTCGGTAGGCAAGCCTGAGCTTATGCTTCCTTTTCCTCCGGCAGCTTTGAAACATCAACCCATCCCTTTGACTCCGAGCATTTTTCCAGCTCTTCGATGCTGAGTCTTACGGCGCTTGCCGATGTGCCCGCTGCGGGATAAACCGTGTCAAAGCGTCTCAGAGAGGCATCAAGATAAACATTGACTCCTTCGTTTATTCCGAAGGGGCATACTCCTCCGACACCGTGACCGATAAGAGCTTCAACCTCGTCGTGAGAGAGCATTTTTGCCTTCTGCGAAAAAACATCCTTAAACTTTTTGTTGTCGGTCCTGACATCGCCCGCAAAGAGAATAAGCACCGGACCCTCCGAGAGCATAAAGGAAAGGGTTTTGGCTATTTTCCCGGGCTCGACTCCCACAGCCCCGGCTGCAAGCTCAACCGTTGCAGATGAAACATCAAACTCCATGATTCTGTCTTCCAGACCGTATTTTCTCAGGTGCGCTCTTGCTTTTTCTATAGACATACCGAAAACTCCGTAAATAAATATTTATTACCGATTATTATTACATATTATATATTGTTTTTCAAGCCTTGTAAATCATTTATGCCCTTACTAAGAGCATATTGCACAAGAAAATATGAAGTAAATGTAAATTTTAAGATAATTGTTGACATCGCAACAATTAAGAATTAATATAGTATAGATATTTTTTGATAAAAGGAAGCGATGGAAAAAAGATGCTGAAACTTCTAAAATACCTGAAGGGCTATCGGAAATACGCCCTGATAACGCCTCTGATGATACTTCTTGAGGCCGTGTGTGAGCTTCTTATGCCCAAATATATGTCCTCGATAATAGATGACGGTATTAATGCGGCCGGCGGCGGAAATATGAACGTTATCCTCGTTACGGGGGGAAAAATGATTCTTCTCTGTGTCGGTGCCGTTATCTGCGGTATTATTGTAGGCAAGGCCTCGTCAATAGCGGTTCAGGGCTTTGGCTATAATCTTCGTAAGGCAATGTTCGGTAAAATATCCGAGTTATCCTTTGCGGATATTGACAGATTCTCCTCCGCTTCTCTTATTACAAGAATCACCAACGATGTCAATGTTATCCAGCAGATGGTAAATATGGGCCTTCGTATGCTTGTCAGAGCTCCGGCTATGCTTATATTCGCAATCGTTATCTGTTTCGGAATAAACGTAAGACTGACAGTGATTCTCGTAGTTGCGGTTCCCGTCCTTGCAATCTCCGTTGCAACGCTTATGAACATCTGCCGTAAGCTTTTCGATACAATGCAGAAGAAGATAGACGGCCTTAACCAGTCTGTTCAGGAAAACCTCATTGCAATAAGAGTTGTAAAGGCTTTTGTCCGCGAGAAGCACGAAAAGGAGAAGTTCCGCAGGGCCAACGACGACCTTACGAATGCTGCAATAAATGTTGTAACAAAGATAGTTCTCATGATGCCCATTATGATGACTGTCCTTCACGTTGCAATGGTATGCTCTCTGTGGTTCGGCGGTAAGTATGTACTTGAGGGAAGCTTCCTTACAGGTGAGCTTTATTCCTTTATCTCTTACATTTCCACGGTTCTCATAAGTATCATGATGCTTTCCATGATTCTTCTCAATGTTGCAAGAGCCCGTGCCTGTGCAGACAGAATCAACGAGGTTCTGGAGACAATCCCCGATATCACCGATACGGAAACCGAGCCGGAAAACGGCTATCCCGGAGCAACAGGTGCCGTAGCCTTTGAGAATGTCTCCTTCAAATATGCCAAAACAGGAACAGGAGACGATGTTCTCAATAACATCAGCTTCTCTGTCGCGCCGGGAAGCTTTGTGGCGATTGTCGGAGGAACAGGCGTCGGTAAGTCCTCTCTTGTTAACCTGATTCCCCGTTTCTATGATGTAACGGGAGGAAGCGTGAAGGTTGACGGCCTTGATGTAAGAAGCTACGGCCTTGATGAGCTTCGCTCCAGAATAGGAATGGTTCTTCAGAACAACGTCCTTTTCTCCGGAACCGTAAGGGAAAATATGCTCTGGGGCAAAGAGGACGCAAGTGATGAGGAAATCGCTCAGGCACTTAAAAATGCCATGATTTATGACACCATTATGTCTTTCCCGGAGGGACTGGACACAATGCTTGATCAGGGCGGTGTAAACCTGTCCGGCGGTCAGAAGCAGCGTCTTTGCATTGCAAGAGCCATGCTCAGAAAACCCGCAATTCTTATTCTCGATGACTCCACATCCGCAGTTGACAGTGCAACAGAGGCGGAAATCAGGAAATCCTTCCAGGAGAATCTTGATGGCACAACCGTAATCATCATCGCCCAGAGAATAAGCTCTGTAAGATATGCAGATTCGATTATTGTTCTGGAGGATGATCATATTGCCGGAATGGGAACTCACGATGAGCTCCTTTCTTCCTGCGATGTTTATAAGGAAATCTACGATTCTCAGCAGGAGGGGGTGAGTGAATAATGAGTCAGAAGCCCGAAAATAAGGATAAGTACACAATAAAGGAAGGTCAGGGCCCAAAGCCTCAGGGCGGTCCCGGTCCCCGTGGCTTCGGTAAGCCCAAGGAACTCAAGAAAACCGTTAAGAGAATTCTTTCATACCTTTCCGAAAGCAAGCTATCACTTGTTGTCGTTTTTGTTTGTCTTATCGGTACAACGGTAACTAACCTTTACGGCACCTATATGCTCAGACCCATCATCAATAACCTCGTGGGAGAGGGTGACGTGGAGACCAAGCTCAAAAAGCTTCTCTCTTCCATTATCCTTCTGCTCATTGTATATCTCCTCTGTGCGGTATTCCAGTATTTCCAGAGTGCCACAATGGCAAAGGTTGCTCTCAGGAGCGCAAACAAGCTAAGAAGTGATCTGTTCTCGGCTCTTGAGAGACAGCCTCTTAAATATTTCGATGCTCATCCTCACGGCGAGCTTATGAGCCGCTTCACAAACGATGCGGATAATGTCAGCCTTGCAATGGAGCAGAGCCTTGTAAACCTTGTTTCCTCTGTCCTTACTTTTGTAGGCGTTATCGCAATGATGCTTATAACCTGCCCCCCTCTGTTCATTGTAACCGTTCTGGTCTGCTTTGCTTCCATGATGGTATTCAAAACCTTCGGAGGAAAGAGCCGTATTTACTTCAAAAAGCAGCAGAGAGCTCTGGGCCAGCTTAACGGCAACATTCAGGAGACAATTGAAGGCCTTAAGGTTGTAAAGGCATTTACCCACGAAAAGGCCTCAAACGAGGAGTTTGACAGGCTCAATAAGGAATTCAGGGAGGCTGCCGCAACTGCAAGCTTCAACTCCGGAATTATTATGCCTATCTCCATGACTCTTAATAATGCGGGCTATGCACTGACGGCAATCGTCGGTGGCTTCCTTGCAATCGTAAGAGGCTTCGACCTTGGCGGCTTTGCGGCATATCTCATGTATGCAAAGCAGGTAGGCCGTCCCATTATGCAGATTTCCCAGGAGGCAACCTCCGTTCTTTCCGCTCTTGCAGGTGCCGAGCGTATTTTCGAGGTTATGGATTCCGAGCCCGAGATAGACGAAGGCAAGGTAACTCTTGTTTCTCTTGACGGCTACGGAAAGGAAATTGACAATGAGAGAAATGCCGCATCAAAGGCATGGAAAAAGCCCCTTCCCGACGGAAGCTTTGAGTATATTCCCGTTAAGGGTGAGGTAGTGCTGAAGAATGTTTTCTTCTCATATGTGGAAGGAAAGCCTGTTCTGAAGGATATCTCCGTTTCTGCAAAGCCGGGCCAGAAAATTGCCTTTGTCGGTTCAACAGGTGCCGGTAAGACAACCGTTACAAACCTAATTAACCGTTTCTATGAGACAAATTCGGGCTTAATTACCTACGACGGTATTGATATCAGGGAAATCGAAAAGGATTCTCTCCGCCGCTCTCTCGGTGCCGTTTTGCAGGATACCCACCTCTTTACAGGTACCGTTATGGATAACATCCGTTACGGAAGACTCGATGCCAATGACGAAGAGTGCGTCATTGCCTCCCAGACCGCAAATGCCCACAGCTTTGTCAGAAGGCTTCCCGATGGCTACCACACCATGATCACAGGTGACGGAGCCAACCTCTCACAGGGTCAGAGACAGCTTCTCGCCATTGCAAGAGCCGCTGTTGCAGAGCCTCCTGTTATGGTTCTCGATGAGGCAACAAGCTCCATCGATACAAGAACGGAAAGACATATCCAGCAGGGTATGGATGCCCTTATGCTCGGAAGAACAGTCTTCATCATCGCCCACAGACTATCAACGGTACGCTCTGCAGACTGCATAGTGGTCATCGAAAACGGTGAAATCTGTGAAATGGGCAACCATGAGGAGCTTCTCCGTCAGGAAGGCAGGTATTACAGACTCTATACCGGTCAGAACATTCTCTCATAATTCTCTCATAATTATTGATTATTAAAAACCCATCCGGGAAGGGGATTTGGTGCCCTTTCCCAGGATGGGCGGGCATTTCCCGATAAAGAGAAATTTTTTCCCGAAAAAGCAAAATAAAACTTGACTTATCCCCTTATTGCTGTTATACTTCCATAGGTAAAACAAAGAAGTCAGGATGGCATCCCGGCTCACCCGGCCGCAAAAGGCGCGCAGGGTTAATAATTTCCCGTTTGAGCCACAGTAGTTAAGCGGGTTATTTTTGTGTGCGGATGCTTTCTTAAAAAGAGTATCTGCTTTTTTTGTTTTCAAATTCATTTCGGAGGTGTTCGAATATAGCAAACCTTGATCATCTTGTTAACGAGGAAATAGAGGCAGAGGAGCTTCGCCTTATCGGTGAGGACGGCCAGCAGCTCGGTATTATGTCTTCCGAGGAGGCCCAGAAGATTGCCGATGAAAAGAGCATGGATCTTGTTATGATTGCTCCCGGCTCAAATCCCCCCGTTTGCAAAATTATGGACTACGGTAAATACCGTTTTGAGCAGACCAAAAGAGAAAAAGAGGCAAAGAAAAACCAGCGTATCATCGAGGTCAAGGAGATTCGTATGTCTCCCTCCATTGATGAGAACGATGTTAACACCAAGCTTCGTGCAGCCATGAAGTTCCTTTCCGACGGAGACAGAGTTAAGGTAACCGTTCGTTTCCGCGGTAGAGAAATGGCTCACACAAACCTCGGTGAGGTTCTTCTTACAGATTTCGCCGAAAAGTGCTCTGAGGTCGCAACTCTCGATAAGAATCCCAAGCTTGAGGGAAGAAACATGTCCATCTTCCTATCACCCAAGGCCAAATAATTTCGAACACTCATTTCTTATTGCAAACATTAACTTGTTAAACCAAGGAAGGAGAACAATATAATGCCCAAACTTAAAACCCACAGCGGCGCTAAGAAGAGATTTTCTCTTACTAAGACCGGCAAGGTAAAGCGCGCACACGCATTTAAGAGCCATCTGCTCAACGGACACGGAAAGACCACCAAGCGTAAGAGAGGCCTCCGCAAGAGTGCCATCGCAGACGTAACCAACGAGTCTGCAATCAAGCGCATGATTCCCTATAAATAAGGAGGCACTTAGAAATGGCAAGAGTTAAGGGCGCGATGATGACGCGCAAGCACAGAAATAAGGTTCTCGGTCTCGCTAAGGGCTACTGGGGAGCCAAGTCCAAGCACTACAAAATGGCCAACCAGGCTGTTATGAAGTCCGGTCGTTACGCATACATCGGACGTAAGATGAAGAAGAGAGACTTCCGCTCTCTTTGGATTACCCGTATTTCTGCCGGTGCAAAGGCAAACGGCATGAACTACTCCACCCTTATGCACGGTCTCAAGCTTGCCGGTATCGATATGAACCGCAAGATGATTTCCGAGCTGGCTGTTAACGAGCCCGCCGCTTTCACCGCACTCTGCGAGAAGGCAAAGGCTGCTCTTTAATCTGAAGCTGCAATAATAAGATAAGCTCCTTCGTCCGATTCGGGAGGAAGGAGCTTTTTTGTATAACGAAAACCACGCGATAGTCGCGTGGTTCAAAAAAGCTTAAGCGATGAGGAAGAAAAGAAACTCCTTTTGCGTAAAATGAAGATGCGGTCTGCCAACTGCACCAACAAACGCAAAAGGAGGACATTCAGAATGAGCCTGAATGATATAAATAGTTTATCGCATACAAAATGGAATTGCAAGTACCACATTGTGTTTGCACCGAAATATCGAAGGCAAGTGTTTTACAAAGAAAAGAGAGCGGCAGTAGGAAAAATACTGCGGCAGTTGTGTGAGTGGAAGAATGTAAAAATAGTTGAAGCAGAATGCTGCCCAAACCACATACATATGTTGGTTGAGATACCACCTAAAATGTCCGTATCGAGCTTTATGGGATACTTGAAAGGAAAAAGCTCGACAATGCTGTATGAGCAATTCGGTGAGTTGAAGTATAAATACAGAAACAGAGAGTTTTGGTGCAAAGGGTATTATGTGGATACAGTCGGAAAGAACACGAACCGAATTGCGGAGTATATCAAGAATCAATTAAAAGAAGACCAACTCGGTGATCAGCTGACTATGCCGGAATTTGGCCCTTTTAAGGGCGGCAAGTAACAATCTTACGCAGTTGGCAGATTCGTATTATGCGTTGTACGCATCAGCGAGGAACAAGGGCTATGCCC
>JAKSPP010000031.1 GCA_024404735.1 Oscillospiraceae bacterium
GCGGGCGATTTTGGATTTCCAAAGATCCGAAACTTTTCTCTCTAAGGGCCCCTCGATTTTCCTTGCAGAAATAATTCTCGGAGAAATCTGCGGAATTCGGAATTTTCGGAAATTCCGATCCGAAAACAGCTTTTTCAGCACAGAAATACATAGAGAAACAACGGAGAACAGTTAACAGGCCGCCTGATTTAGCAGAAGCCCTAGAAGTGGCATTTTCGGCCCGTTAGCATTTTGACCCGATTCTTGGATTTCTGCAAGTCGGCGCCTCGAAATATTAGAGAAAAAATAGGGAACGCGGAAGACTTTTTCACAAAATCTTCCGCGATTATGTACTGGCGTCCCTGGCGGGATTCGAACCCACGGCCTTTCGCTTAGGAGGCGAACGCTCTATCCTGCTGAGCTACAGAGACTTATGCGATTTTTCCTTGATTTTACGCGGTTTTTCGCGATCCGGCCAAGGGCACCGTTTTTATTTTATCCTCATTTTCATTAGAAAAACATGTGTTTTGCTAATCGAAAAATGGCGAATATCGACCTGATTTCGAAAAAGACTTCATGAGTTCTCTGTTAGAAATCTCGTAAAGTTGACTGTCGACTCGAACTCCAATCAAGAAATGATTTTTTCAAAATTTCTCTGTTTATCATTTCCTTAGGAGGCGGTCGCTCTATCCTGCTGAGCTACATGGGCATCTATTAAAAACGGCATTTTGCCTGTTTTTAACATTTATTCAATTCTTTTCCGCGCATAATACCTGCGCAAGCAATTTATTATATTCCTTTTCACAGGAAAAATCAAGCTTTATTTCCCGACCACGCAAGCGCTTAAAAATACGGGTGCTCATAGGGGGCGGGCTCGTATCCGAAATAGAGTCCGAAGGGGTCACAGATGAAATACTCGCCTTCGAATTCTACTCTTGCCCACTGATGTGACCACTGATTCTCGTTTACGTGCTCATAGTTTAAGCCGAGGATATTCAGGCAAAGGCCTGTTGCACGGGCGCAGCCTGCGCATGAGGCTATACCGAGAATAAAATAGCCGTAGGGGTCATTGTAATGGGGCGTTGAGGTTGAATACTCTCCGCTGTTTTCAAACATCTCCCGCAGACCCCAGGTCATGCAATACATCTGGTCAACGGGATGAAGGTTTGCAAGAGGAGCCAAAAACTCAAGGGCGGCATTGTAGGCCTGACGGAATTCGGCATCGGACATACTCTTCTTCAGGGAATAATAATTGGCGAGCTTGTACATATCAACAGGCTCAAAGGGCTTTTCCTTCAATGTAAAGGTCTTGCGAAGAGAGGGGTCGGCGACACGTGTAACAATAGCAACGGCCTCGGAGCGGGATATTGTATCGTCCGGACGGAAGGAGCCGTACTCATCGCTTCCCGTGAGAACCCCTGCTGCGTACAGCACGCGGATATAACCCTCACGCTCGTCAAATGCGGATACATCGGGAATGTTATTTATTTCGTTAAGAGCCGGCAGGGCCTCCTCGGGAACGGAGCAGGCAAGAACTGCGGCAAAATCTCCGCGGACGGCAGGCTTATCCAGATTTATGCTGCGGGCATACTCCGAAACGATGCCGTTTGTGACGGCATAATCCACATAGGTTTCATACCAGGGATCGGATACTGCAAAGTCCGAACGGCCTGTATTGTATATCTTATGAATTCGTGCGGCAAAGGTAATGGTTTCCGCCAGAGTTATGGGCTTTGAGGGAGAAAAGGCAGTGTCGCCGGTTCCCTTTGCAAGCCCCATCTCATAGGCAGACTTAACATTCTCCTCAAACCAGCAGCCCGAAGGAACATCCGTAAACTTTCCCTCAGGATATGTGTCTGTCCTTCTGAAGTTATTAAAGCCCGAGGCCGCAAAGGCACAGGGCATCAGAGAAAGCATAAAAGCAAATACAAGTGCGGTGCAAATCAGTCTCTTCTTCATAATATGACCTCCCGTTACAGATTACTTTCCGACGCAGAAGCGCTCGAAAATTCTGGCTGTTATATCCTCGCGAACGGTTTTGCCGGAGAGCTCACCCAGTGCCTCCATGGCTGCCTCGGTTTCCGTTAAAACGGCATCGGGCATAATTCCGGCACTCATGGCGCTCATTGCGGCCCTGACGGAGGAAAGGGCGCGCTTTACAGCCTCTGCCTGTCTTGCGGAGGTGATGATTTCGCCGGAGACGTAGCTTGTATTCTCGGGGAAAAGGGACTTAACCCTGTCCTCAAGCTCGCCCAGGCCCTCCCCTGTTAAGGAGCTTATTCGTACAGCCCCTTCTATTTCCACGCAGGAGGACAAATCCGCCTTGGAAATGCAGACTATGCTTCTGGGGGCGGCGGCGGCCATAGAGAGAATTTCCCTGTCCTCCTCGTTTGCCCCGGCACTGCCGTCAATAAGGGCAATGACAAGCTCTGCGCTATCTGCGGCAGCACGGCTTCTCTGGACGCCTATTCTTTCGATTTCATCATCGGTACTGCGAAGGCCGGCGGTGTCCGTGAGCCTCAGAAGTATACCCCCCAGAACAAGCTTTTCCTCAATGGTGTCACGGGTTGTTCCGGGGATGCTTGTGACGATGGCCCTGTCATAGCCGAGAAGTGCATTGAGAAGAGAGGACTTGCCCGCATTGGGTCTGCCTATAATTGCCGTGGGAACGCCGTCACGGAGGATACGGCCGTGGGAGAAGCTGTCAAGAAGCTTTTTAAGCTCTCTTTCCGCGCCCTTCATTGTCTCAAGATATTCCTCCAGCCTGAAGTCCTCGATGTCCTCATCGGGGTAATCGATTACGGCGTGGTAATGGGCGGAGATATCTGTTAAATCCGAATATATTTTATCCGTTTTTCTTGAAACAGCGCCGGAGAGCTGCCCGGCGGCGTTCTTTGCGCCCTCAACGGTCTCTGCGTGAATAAGCTCGATTACGGCCTCTGCCTGAGTAAGGTCCATTCTGCCGTTTAGGAAGGCTCTTTTGGTGAACTCACCTGCAAGGGCCTGCCTTGCGCCGGCGGCAAAGAGGGACTCCAGCCCCTCACGGAGGACAACGGGAGAGCCGTGGCACTGAAACTCCGCTGTATTCTCGCCGGTGTAGCTGCCCGGGCCTCTTGAAACGGTGCAGAGGCAGTGGTCTATAACTGCCCCGTCACAGCCGAGGAGAGTACCGTAGACTAAGGTTCTGTCGGCTCTTTCGGCCATGGGCTTTCCTGCGAAGGGAACAAAGACCTTATCCGCGATGGCGATAGCATCGTCACCGGAAAGCCTTACTATGCCTATTCCGGCTATTACATTTCCACTTGAAATTGCCGCTATTGTATCGGACATTTCTTTTCTCCTTATGCTGGCAAATTCCCCCGCATATAACGGGGGAATCCAATAATTTATTCTATTCGCCCTCTTCCTCACATTGTGAAGGCAAGGCGGATTTCCTTATCCATCATTCGTGCCATAATTGCGGCAACCTCCGCACGGGAAATGGTGGATTCGGGGGCAAAGGCGTGGGCCTCATGGGTGGCATCGGCGGTGTAGCCCGAGAGAATGCCGGCCCTGTAGAAGGCGTAAATTTCCTTAGATGAGGCATCTCCTGTCTTTACATCGGGGATTGAGCCCTCGGGGATACTGTTTATTCCCTTATACTCACTCTCGGGAAGAGCCTTATAGAAAATCTCTATAAACTCCGCACGGGAAACGGCCTTGTTGGGGTCATAATCGTCCCTTAAGGGAATGATTCCGTTTTCCTCGGCGTAGGTTATATAGCTTAAATACCAACGTGAAGAATCCTCGTAATTTTTGAGGTCAACGCTTCCGCTAAAATACAGTCTGTGCATACAGGCGGCAAGCTTAACCGTCTGGGCATAGGTGAGAAGACCCTTCGGCTCGTAGCTTGTGGCGGTCATACCGTTAATAAGCCCCGTATTGCAGGCCTTTACCACAACCTCAAAGAACCAGTCGCCGCGCTTTACATCCGTAAAGGGAGAGCGAAGGCCGTCCCCCTCCTGCACAAGGGCACCGGAGGACAGATAAACGGAGGAGTCATCCGTAAAGCTTACCGTAAGATGAGAATCCTCGCAGACGACGTAGCGGCAGTACTGCGTAACATTTCCCTCCGAGGCGGCGGCACCGACGGTGACATTTACAACAGCACCCGAAAGAGAGCTTATTCTTGCCTTGCCGGACAGGAGAATGAAAACACCTCCTGTTGAAAGCGTGGCACTTCCCCCTGCCGTTATATCGTGAATGGCGCTTTCCTTTTTCTCGGCGGCGGGCTTTTCTCCCGCAGCGGCGGAAATGCCCTCACTGAATCTGGCGGAAACCTGAGATAGATAGTTCCCAAAATACGGGAGAGTAACACTTTCTATATAGCTTTTTGAGATGAGAGGGTCATCCTTGCCGCCCGCATCGGCAAAGGCCGGGCAGACACAGGCGAGGAGGATAAGTGCGGAGAGTAAAAGACTGAGAGTCCTTTTATTCTTCATTTTCCATATCCCTGCTGTTCATAAAATATCCCAGGACAAGAAGAGAATCCGAGAAGTGGATGTTCTCGACGATTACAGAGGGGTCGGAGACCTCGATATCCACATCGGTGAAGTTCCAGATTCCCTTGATTCCGCTATCAACAAGAGTGTTGGCAACACGCTGGGCGGCCTCCTTGCCTACGGAAAGGATGGCGATATCTATGTTGTTTTCCTTGATATATGCATCCTGAATATCCCTGTCAAGGATGGGGTAGCCTGCGATTTCCTGGCCCACAAGCTCCTTGCGGATTTCAAAGGCGCACTTGAAATCATAGCCGAAGCGGGCAAAATCGAAGTTCTCAATAAGAGACTGTCCGATTTTTCCCACGCCTATAAGGATGACGGAGTATCTCTTGTTGATTCCGAGGATGTTGCAGATTTCCTCACGCAGAGCCTTTACATTGTAGCCGTAGCCCTGCTGTCCGAACTCTCCGAAGCAGGAGAAGTCCTGTCTTATCTGGGAGGGGGTGAGACCCATCTGCTTGCCCATTTCTCCGGAAGAAATGCGCTCGATACCCGCTTTTGCAAGGTCGTCAAGCTTTCTTACGTATCTGGGAAGTCTTCTTATTACATTTTTTGAAATATAATCGCGTTTCATTGAATATCCCTTCTGCATTGCAAAGATACTCTCTGCAAAAACATATAATAAGCCATAATATAATCGGGGTATTTTATCACATTGCCGAGAATTTATCAAGAGGAAGAGGCATAGTTTTGATAAAAACAGAGAGCAAAAATCGGAAGTAAAGGGCTGTTTTCCGGAAAAAATCGAAAAATATTTAAAAACCCTTGACAAAAGGAAACGGAAGTGCTATCCTCCCAACTGTACTAACACAGCTAATACAGTTAAAACAGCTGTACCGAGCTTACGAGGTGATGCGATGTTTACAATCAATTACAGAGACCCTCGGCCCATTTACGAGCAGATAACGGATTCTGTAAAGAAGCTTATCCTCTCCGGAGTTCTTGCCGGGGATGACAGGCTCCCCTCCGTCCGTGAGGCCGCCGCAAAGCTGGCAATAAACCCCAACACGATTCAGAGGGCATACAGAGAACTGGAGCAGTCGGGCTACATTTACTGCGTTGCGGGAAAGGGCAATTTCGTCTGTCCCCCGGACGAAACAATTGCCGTCCGCAAGAATCAGCTTCTGTCCCGCTTATCCGAGACAGCCGCAGAGCTGCGCTCCATGGGTCTTGGCGACGAGGACCTAATTGCGATTATTACCCGAAAGGAGGAAAAGGCAGATGATTGAGGTTAAGAATCTCAGCAAAAGCTTTGAGGGCTTTAAGGCTCTTGACGGGCTTTCCATTACAGTGCCGAAGGGCTCTGTTTACGGTCTTGTGGGACCCAACGGAAGCGGAAAGTCCACTTTAATAAGACACATTATGGGCATATACAGACCCGACGGAGGGGAAATCCTCGTTGACGGGAAGCCTGTTTACGAAAATCCGGAGGTAAAGGGCCGTCTCGGCTACATCCCCGATGATATCTTCTATTTCACCCAGGCAAACATCATGGATATGATGAAGTACTATTCCTCCGTATACCCCTCCTTCTCAAGGGAGCGTTTTGATAAGCTCTCCGAAGTATTCAGACTGGACCCCAAAAAGCCCATCAGAAAGATGTCCAAGGGCATGCAGAAGCAGTGCGCCTTCCATCTTTGCATGAGCCTCTGCCCCGATTATGTTATTCTGGACGAGCCTGTCGACGGACTTGACCCCGTGATGAGAAGGCAGGTCTGGAGCATTCTCTCCGCCGATGTGGCCGAGCATGGCACGACCGTTCTTGTGTCCAGCCACAACCTCCGCGAGCTTGAGGATGTCTGTGACAGAGTCGGAATAATAGACAAGGGCAGCGTTATCCTTGAAAGAAGCCTTCTGGAGCTTCAGGACAACATGTGCAAGATTCAGGCCGTCTTCCCCGAGGGCTCCGTAATTCCGCCGGAGCTTGAGGTTCTGAAGGAAGAGAGCACGGGAAAACTCAGAACCCTCATTATGAGAGGAAACGCCTCCGAAATCGAGGATAAGCTCTCACTGCTGGAGCCTGTTTATATGGAGGCTCTGCCCCTGAGCCTTGAGGAAATATTTGTTTACGAGCTGGGAGGTGCCGACTATGCTGTCAAAGAAATCGTTCTTTAATTTCGGCTTTTTCAAAAAATCCTGCTCCCGCTTTTCCCCTCTGTGGTTGCTATATCTGTTAATATGGATAATCATTCTCCCCGTGGGTGCGGGCACATCCTTGCGTTATGTTTTCTTCGCCAATCTTGAAGAAAAGGCCTCTTCCTTCAACGCATATGTAATGAACTGCGTTTACATCGGCGGACTTATTATGGGAATAATCTTCGGAATTCTCTCCGCAATGGCGGTGTGGTCCTTCCTCTACTCCAGACGCTCCTGCGACGGAACCGCCTGCCTGCCCATCGGAAGAACGGCACTTTTCATCTCCGCAACGGCCTCCGGCCTTGTTCCCTTTGTTATTGCAAACCTTATTACGGCTCTCATTACCGTAGTTGCCTTTGCGAATATCACGGGAGTAATCGCAATTGCGGGAAGGTGGCTTCTTCTTACATCCCTTATTTTCCTGTTCTTCTATGCAATGGCGGTGTTTATTGCACAGCTTACGGGAAACATCATCGCCCTTCCCATTGTTTACGGAATTTTCAATTGTCTCGCGGTTGCCTTTGAGGCAATTGTAAAGGGTCTGTCCTCCGAATATCTTTTCGGCCTGACCTTCTCCGGGGATTTCACTCTCTCATTCCTGTCTCCCCCCTTTGAGTTTGCAAGGATTCTGTGGGGCACCTACAAAAGCCATAATGTCATCTACCATTACGCCCTTGCGGCAGTTGTACTTCTTGTTCTCGGCTGCATTATATTCGGAAAAAGAAGAATGGAAACCGCCGGAGACGTTGTTGCCTTTGACATTCTCAAGCCCGTTTCCGTAATCCTTGCAGGCATCGGCGGCGGTCTGGGCCTGGGTATAATTCTCTTCTACCTTCTTGAAGCCGGACGCGGAGAATACTCTCTTGTTGCACTCGGTATCTATATGTGCATCGGCGCATTTATATGCTGCTTTGCAGCCCAGATGGCAATATCAAAGAGCTTCAGAGTCCTGCGCCGCAGCCTTCCCTTCTTTGCGATTACCGCAGCCCTGTGCTTCCTCTTCTGCCTTAACTGCAGTGTGGACTTCCTCGGCGTTGAAAACCGCATTCCCGCCGATAAAAACATCACTCAGGTTGAAATTGCGGGTGTAGGCGAAAACACAATTCTTAAGGACCCCGAAAACATAAAAAAGGTCACCGGTCTCCACAAAATCATCATCGAAAACAAGGCTTCCATGAAGCGGAGAACCTACGACAGATATGAGTTTGTTGAAAACAGCTATAGCGTAAGCCTTGTCTACACCCTCGGAAGCAACAGAACCTTCACCAGAAGCTACCTGATTTGCGGCCCCTGTGCAAACGACATAATGCGCGAGCTTCAGGACAACATAATTAATTCCGACGAGGCCGTTTTATCCAGAAAGCAGCTTTCGGTTGAGCCCATTCCCCGTAACATCCGTTATGCGGACATCGGCATCAGTATGACTGCCCGGGAATGCGCCAATGCTTCCGGCTACACCGATGCAAAGCAGTATCTGATGGAGGTGTACGGCGGATTTACCCCCACCGAAATCGCAAATATGTCCCCCGAGGTCTATAAGCTTGCCTTCGGAGAGTGTATTGCAAACTACTGTCTTAATGTCCCCGGAAAAGACTATGCAGGCTATCCCGATTATCCCAATGAAGCAGTTAGCGAGGTCAGAGATATAGCCTTCTATTATCCCGATGTCTTTGACGGTAATGAGAGCTACTTCACATATCTGGCAGAGAGCTTTGATGAGGACAGGATGTTCTTTAACTATCAGGTAAACCTTAACAGCGCAGAAATAAGCAGCCTCTATTATGACTGCATTCTCCCCGACTTTGAAAACGGCCTTATGGGCAAGCTCTGGCTCCTTCGCGAGGATTTGGAAAACAATCTCGCAGACGGCTACATCTTCTTTGAGGTTTCCGAAGAGGACGAAGCCACCGGAATCGAACGCTGGGAATCCTTTAGAACCTTCCCCGTTACAGGCTCCTCAAGGACAGGCGCATTCCTTGCGGAAAGAGGCATAGTACTCCACCCCGTAAGTGAGATTAACTCAAGCCACATATTCTGGGGCTGATAAAAGCCGAGAACGGTTTCCGCAGATTTGCGGAAACCGTTCTTTTTTACGTTTGTTTTATTAATGTTTTTATCAGAATCAGTCTGAATTAAAAAATGTCGCAGGAGCCGGCAGGCCAAGCGCAGCCGCTTTTTTATAACTTGCGTACAATACGCAGGAATTGAAATCTCCGTACTCAACCGGAATTTCGGAAGCCTTTTCACCATTCAGAAGAATCCTGCATGCAATTTCTCCTGCCCTGTAGCCGAGCTCATAATAATCAACCAAAGCATATGCCGTTACGTTTTCATTTTCAACATCGGAGAGAAGAGGAATATCGAAGGCGGTGCAGGCTTCCTCAATCTCCTCATAAGCATCAAAATAAAGATAATCGTAAAGGACAAAAACGGCATCGCAAAGAGTTGCGGCAATATACTCTGTTGTTACAAATTCATAGTCATCACCCGGTTTCATTTTAATCCAGTAGCATTCTATTCCGTACATATCCTCAAGATATGTGCAGTACTCATCGGCGCGCATCGTTGTGCCTTCGGTATATATAACCAGAATTTTATCCAGATCGGGATCAAGTGCATATGTCATTTCCGCAAGGACTACAGGCGCGGCCAAATCGGAAACGCCCGTAACATTTATCCCGGTGCAGCCTCTGTCATCAAGCTCCGACCCCAGTGCCATAGTAAAGTCCGAAACCGCAGTCGCAACAATGGGGATACTCGGGGTTGAAGCAGCGGCAGACTGCAGTACGGGTGTGGCGACTGCAAAAATAAGGTCATCATCGGCATCATAAAACTTATTAATGTAATCTGCAACCTTAACGTAGTCGCCCTCTCCGTTCTTAACATCGAAGTCTGCATTTATACCTGCCTCGGATAAGCCCTTCGTGACTGCCGCCTTAAAGCCATCCACGGCATCATTCAGCAAGGGATGGTCCATAATCGTGCAAATGCCTATATTATATGCATTTTCGGAGGACGGGGTGGCCGTCTGTCCGGAAGAGGGCACGGATGTATTGTCATCCCCGTCATCGATTTCGGGAAGCTCGTCCTCATCGATTTCTTCAAGGGTATAGTCACCCTTTTTGATTCCCAGAGGGCTCTTTTTGGGGATGGAGATGGTTGTTATCTTTTTGCCCTCCTCAAGGGTAAAAGCGGGGGCATCATCAATCACGAAGGCTTCCTCATCCTCATCCCAGGAAAACCTTGACTCCTCCATAAGCTCCTCACCGTCGGCATCATAAACCGTCAGTTTCTTGCCTGTGGAATGAAGATAGGCAACTATCTCGTCATCATCATCAAGAACGGAGTAATAGCCCTTTGAAAGGCGGGGGGCATCATCCTCGTCCTTGTCCCTTCCCTTGCCGCTGCCTCGGCCTCTGAGCTCATCGAGCTTATCCGTCAGGCCACAGCCTGCAAAAAGGCCAAGCAGAAGAACAAGAACAAGCAGAATCGACACAAGTTTCTTCGCCATATAATCACCTCGTAAAAAATCAAAAGATTATTTCTCCCTTATTGCGGCTAAGCTTTCGGAGAAGGGAGGGTAGCAGATTCCCTTTTCTGTGATGATTGCGGTAATAAGCTCCGCATCCGTTACATCGAAGGCGGGGTTAAGGCACTTTACTCCCTCGGGGGCCATGGGCTTTGAGTACCACATATTCTTTATTTCGTCGGGAGAACGCATCTCAATGGGGATATGCTCTCCGTCCGGGCAGGAATAGTCAATGGTGGAGGTGGGGCCCAGGACATAGAAGGGAATGCCGTAATGCTTTGCCAGAATGGCAACCCCGGAGGTGCCTATTTTATTGGCGGTATCTCCGTTTGCCGCAACTCTGTCGCAGCCCACAAAGCAGGCATTTACAAGGCCCTTTTTCATAACGAAGGAGGCCATATTGTCACAGATAAGGGTCTCGTCGATTCCGGCCTCGAAAAGCTCATAGCTTGTGAGCCTTGCGCCCTGAAGAAGAGGTCTTGTCTCATCGGTGTAGGCCCTGAAGTTCATTCCCCTTTCTCTGCCGAGAAGAAGGGGGCCAAGACCCGTGCCGTATTTTGATGTGGCAAGGGGGCCTGCATTGCAGTGAGTCAGGATGCCGTCCCCATCCTTAATGAGGCTGAGGCCGTACTCGGAGATGGCCCTGCACTTTGAAATATCATCCTCGTGAATGAAGCAGGCCTCCTTGTAGAGAGCCTCGCTCCACTCCCTTCCGGGAAGAGAGGCCTTATCCTCTGCGCATTTCATAAGTCTTCCGCAGGCCCAGGCAAGGTTAACCGCGGTGGGGCGGGCTTCGGAAAGCTTTTCTGTCTGCTCCCTCAGAAGCGCAAGGCGGTCTTCCTTTTCACAGAGAGGAAGAGAAAGGGCATAAACGCAGTAGCCCGCAAAAATGCCTATTGCGGGGGCGCCTCTTATACGAAGAGCCTTTATTGCCTCTATCATCCTGTCAAGCCCCTCAATGGGGATGGTTTTAATCTCCCCGGGGAGAAGGCTCTGGTCAAGGATGTAAAGAGTCTCGGAGTCCTTATCGTAGAGGATATTCTGTCTGTTTTCCTTAATATTCATACTCATTACTTGTGATAAAGCTTCTTAACCTGATACTTGGGCTCATAGGTTATATTGATGCCCAGCTTGTTGAAGAGGTTTTCGTCAACCTTGGCGAGGATAACGCTTGAGTGGGCCTCACAGCCGCGAAGCTTACCCAGCTGCTCCATGGCAAGCTCTGCCTTGGGGTCCGTTACGGCACACATGGAAAGGGCGATGAGGAGCTCATCTGTGTGCAGGCGGGGGTTGTGGTTGCCCAGATGCTCGACCTTAAGGTGGGAAATGGGCTCGATTACATTGGGAGAGATGAGAAGAAGCTCCTTGGGAAGTCCTGCCATTGCCTTAAGGGAGTTAATGATGCAGGCAGAGGCAGAGCCAAGGAAGGAGGAGGTCTTTCCCGTTACGATTCTGCCGTCGTTGAGTTCGATGGCTACGGCGGGGGCGCCGGTTTCCGCGGCGCGGTCCAAAGCGGCTTTTACAACTTTACGGTCGGAAACGGAGATGTCGCATTTCTGCATGAGCATCTCGATCTTCTGAATCTCAAGTTCGGAACCGTTGCCCTGACGCTTGTTGCAAAGGGCGTTATAGTAACGGCGGACGATCTCGCGATTTGCCGCTTCTCTCGTCGCCTCATCGTCAACGATGCAGTTTCCTGCCATATTGACGCCCATATCCGTGGGAGATTTATAGGGGCATTCGCCGAGGATGCCTGCCATCATGGAGCGAAGTACCGGGAAGATCTCAACGTCACGGTTGTAGTTGACGGTGGGAACGCCGTATGCTTCCAAGTGGAAGGGGTCGATCATATTTACGTCGGCGAGGTCAGCCGTTGCGGCTTCGTACGCCAAATTGACGGGATGGTTGAGCGGAATGTTCCAGATCGGGAAGGTCTCGAATTTCGCGTATCCCGCTTTGATACCGCGCTTGTTTTCGTGATAGATCTGAGAAAGGCAGGTCGCCATTTTACCCGATCCGGGTCCGGGAGCGGTAACGACAACAAGAGGTCTCGTCGTTTCTACGTACTCGTTCTTTCCGTAGCCCTCATCGGAGATGATGTGAGGACTGTTGGAAGGCTAGCCTTCGCTCTGCTAGTGCTTGTAAACACGAATACCGCGATTCTCAAGTTTCGCCCTGCAGGCGTTGGCAC
>JAKSPP010000032.1 GCA_024404735.1 Oscillospiraceae bacterium
TAGTTTCCCGCGGCGTAACCGACAACGCCGTTATAGGAAACGGAGTACCAGTGTCCACATTTGTCAGAAGGATATACAGTAATATGTGCGCCGGCGGGAATAACCGTAAGCTTTTGGGAACCGTTTGTTCCCGCTGCAAATGCCTTTGAGTTAAAGGATAATCCGCCTGATGCAGAGCTTTTTACCACGCCGTCCACAGCGGGGCTCTGTACATATTTGGACCATATCCATCGGCCGTTTGTCAGGCGGTACCATATATTTCCGTATGCGTTAACGGCTTTGGCATTTACGGTGAGAGCCGAAGCGGTCTGAGATACTCCGACGGCATCTCCGTAAGGAGCCAGATGCGTTGTATATGGGCTCTGCGTTGCAGTCAGACTGACATTATTAAGGGGGATTATTTCCATGCCCTCGGTGCAGTGAGTGCATCGCACATCACTGTTATAGCAGTGAGTATGCTTCGTAAGGTATCCGGCCTCAAGCCATGAGCCGTCAACAAGCTTGTACCAGAGGTTGCCGTATTTGTTTGTGGCACCGGCAACAACATTGACATAGTCATTTTTGGAGTATCTGGCGCTTATTGTGGCATCGCCATAAGGTTTTATATGGGCAGGAGCTGTTCCGGAGCCGTTAACCTTGGCAATGTCCATCCATTCGTTGCAGGTTGTTTCCTTTATGGGATATTCGCTGCCGCACTTGTCGCAGTAGAAGGAACTGTTTTTGAAGGAATACGAAGGGTGGCTGCACGTTTGCATAGAAAGAATATAAACATCAAACTTGTGACCGGAATGGCTGGGTGAAGTATATGTTCCAATCCAATGCCCGTCCTGTACGGATGTATTATGGGCATTGTAGTAAACAATATCTTTCTCTATTTTGGATACAATGGCAACGTGAGGGTATTTCCGGCAGTTTGTGCAGTACCAGCAGATTACATCTCCCGGTTTAACCTTTCCGGTATTGTTTCCGTTTGATTTAAGTTCGCCGCCGGAAATTTCCATTTTGTAAAGAGTTCCGTATCCACCGTCAAGTAGCTGATTAATAAGGGGGCCTGTTCCCTTTGAGAACACATCCGTTATTCCGCCTGCTTTTATGCAATTGGAAACGAATTCTGCACAAAGCTGTCCCAAATTTTTGTCGTAATTATTATAGGAATATTCGACGGCCTTCCCGGCATCGTAAACTCCCGCTGCATAAGAGGGCGTTGATAATGCCGGCATAATAACGGCAATTAAGGAAAGCGCAAGTATAAAAGAAATAATTCTGTTTTTCATCGCAAATCACCTTCCGTGGGGGTGTTCCGGATAGGCCTTGACATGGTAAACAGCCTTCCGGACAAAAAAAGTACCATTCAAGTAATTATACATTATAATCGCTGGCAAGTTGCGCTGTCAAGCCGTCCCGGGGCAAATCGTGGGCTATGATGCCCGTATTTTGCGGGTTTTTATTTGCGTAATCGGGATACTTGCTTTTTCTCCCCACGGGATGTATAATTTACTTACATTTTTTAAGGAGAAATACAATGAAAAAAACGGTTTTAAGAGAATATGCAAGGCTCATTGCCCGCTGCGGCGGTGCCGTAAAAAAGGGGCAGAGCGTTATTATAACGGCAGGTCTTGACCAGCCGGAGTTTATAGAGATGCTTGTTAAGGAGTGCTACCTCTGCGGGGCAAAGGAGGTCACCGTTGACTGGAGCTACGATGCCCTTGCCAAACTCCACAACAAGTACTGCTCCGATGAGGTCCTGGGTACAGTAAAGGGCTGGGAGGAGGAGAGACTTAAGTATTATAGGGATACCCTTCCCGTCCGTATCTATATTGAGTCCGATGACCCCGACGGCCTTTTCGGAATAGACCAGGCAAAGATGGCCAGGGCTCAGCAGAAGCGCTATGAAGTCGTCAAACCCTACAGAGATGCAATGGAGGGCAGATACCAGTGGTGCATTGCCGCCGTCCCCGGTGCAAAGTGGGCAAAGAAGGTCTTCCCCGAAATGCGCAAAAGCGCCGCCATCGAGGCCCTCTGGGAGAAAATCCTTTCCTCCTCCAGGGCTCTTAATAACCCCACCGAAGCCTGGGAGAAGCACAATAAAGAGCTCAAGGAGCACTGTGCTCACCTTAACAGCCTCGGTATTAAGGAGCTTATCTATAAGTCCTCAAACGGAACCGATTTAAGAGTCGGAATGATGCCCGAGGCACGCTTCTGCGGAGGCGATGAAACGGCTCTGGGCAGCGGCATAGTCTTTAACCCCAATATCCCAACCGAAGAGTGCTTCATCTCTCCCAAGAAAGGTCTTGCCGAGGGAACCGTTGTCTCAACCAAGCCTCTTTCCTATCAGGGTCAGCTCATAGAAAACTTCAGCTTCACCTTTAAGGACGGTAAGGTTGTTTCCTGCACTGCCGAAAAGAACGAGAGTCTTCTTAAGGAAATGATTAATATGGATGAGGGCGCGTCTTACCTCGGTGAGTGCGCAATTGTTCCTCAGTCAAGCCCCATTAACAGAGCCGGAATCCTCTTCTACAACACCCTCTTCGATGAGAATGCCTGCTGCCACCTTGCTCTGGGTATGGGCTTTATCGACACAATTGCGGATTACGATAAATACACTCTTGATGAGATGCACAAAATGGGCGTTAACGACTCCATGATTCACGTGGACTTTATGATTGGCGCAGACGACCTCTCCATTGAGGCCATATGTGAAGACGGGCACAGGGAAAGCATCCTTAAAAATGGCGAGTGGGCTTTTTAAGTCTTAATAAGCAGCCCGAAAGACAATAAAAAACCGCAGACTGTTAAAGCTATCCCCAAAATGGGACAAAGAGGCTTTTTCGGTCTGCGGTATTTTTTTATCTGTTCTTTTCGGTTTTTTCTTTTTTGCCTGCTGTATCAATGCTCTTTCCGAAAACAACAAGTCTGTCGTAAAGGTACTCGGTTACGAAGTTTATTATCATGCTTCCGGCCAGGACAATGTATTCGTTTACGCCCAGGGCCTCAAGCCTGTCCCCGCCCCATGTGGATAGGGGAGTGAAGACAAGATAGTAAAGCGCAACCTGAAGCATTGCAAGGGGAACGTTGTTTGCGGAGCGGAAGGTGATTTTTCTGTTCAGAGTGAAGTTCCATAGAACGGAGCAAATAAGGGCCGTCAGGTAACAGATGCTGTAGGGAAGGGCAAGCACCTCATTAAGAAGGGTGAAGATTATAACCTGAACTATTCCCGCACTTATTGAAAACAGAGTAAACTTAATTGCTCTTATGACTTCTTTTTTCTTTTCGCTCATTTTAACCTCAAAAAAGTGTTTCCAGTGTCAGTCTTCAATAACTTCAAGGTAGAAGCTGACAGGGCGAAAGCCGTCGTTGCAGCTTATCATGGCAGACTTCTTGTTCTTCATCCAGCCGTCGTAGAAGTCCCCGCCGCCGTGGGCGAGAGTCATAACAAAGGGGGAGATGCTGTCCCAGGCGCTGTCGCAGAAGCCCTCGGGCTTTTTGAAGCCTTCGGAAATCCAAACCTGCCCCTCTCTCACATCGCAGGTGTGCTCAATGGGATTTTCATATTCAAGCTGCAGGTCCCTGTAATCTGCCTTTCTTACAGCGGTAATTCTTATTCTTTCCATGTTTTGCTTCCGTTTCTTCGCCTTGCGGCACTGCGTATTTTTAATATAGATAATTATATCATAATTTTGTGTTTTATTAAAGCCTTAAGTTTATTTTTCCACGGGAATATTTTATTTTTCCCCCGGAATACAGAAAAGAGCACCCTGCGTTTTTTACACAGGGTGCTCTTTCTGAAATTTATTTTATCTCTTTTTATAAACAAGAAGCTCGGGATTGTTTCCGTTTTCTTCGTAGGAGCAGACCATAATAAAATCCATATTTGCCAGAACTCCGAAGCATCTGTCACCGCAAAATTCAGACTCAAGCTGATTTCCCAGATAGGTTGTGTTATCGTCGAGGAATTTTACAAAAGCACCGCTCGGCAGTCTGTACTCAAGGTTGACGTATTTCCCGACTAAAGCGTTTAGCTTTTTAAGCTTCGGCATACCCTCGATGTTAAGGGCGTTTATTTCCTCAATAAGAGTTTCCTTAAATGCCTCAAACTGTCCGCCGTCCGAGAGCTCTTCATACCTCTTCCAGTAATTAAGACCGGGCAGAAGGCTCTTCATATACTCTCTTGCCTGCTCCTCGGAAAAGCCCTGCTGTGTCATCGGCTCTATACACACCTCAATCAGGTCGTCCATATTGCTGTATGTGTAGGTGCCGTCGGCGTAGCACCATTTGCAGTATTCCTCGTTAAGTGCTCCGTCTGAGTCCCTGCCTATAATTTCATCGTCCTCAAGGGGCATTCCGCAGCACTGACAGATGAGCTTTCTCGGAGAGCCGAGAAGTGTGTTGATAGAGACATTGAACTCACGGGATAAAAGCTTCAGAGTGTCCGTGTTGGGCTGTGTTTCTCCGTTTTCCCAGCGGCTGACGGCCTGTCTTGTAACCATAACACGCTCCGCAAGAGCGTCCTGTGTCAGGTTGTTTTTCTCTCTCAGACCCTTGATTATTTCCGAAATCCCCATTTTTCTTCCTCCTGAATAACCGTTATGCATCTATTATATGTCGGAAGAGATATTATTACAAGCAACCTGTTGTTGCTTTTTTCTTAATTTTCAGTTTATTCCTTTATAAATTCAAAATCGCTCCATTCAATTGTGAGGCGGCTTCCCTCACCGAAAAGCTCAATGAATACGGGGACTGTCATATTTCCCGTGGAGCCGGAGATGTGATATACTGCATCGGACTCCGAAAAATCGTAGGTGAAGTCCTCAATGTAGGTTTCATAGCTGTCAGGCTCCTCGCTGTCCTCGGAGTAAAGTCGGCTCAGCATAGCAAAGCATCTGTATTCCGGTACCTCATAGAAGTCAAGATAGCTCCTTCCGTCCTCGCATAGCCAGTGCCCCTCAAGCATCTTGAAGGCCTCACGGCTCCTGCGCTCGGTGGCTGCGGTCTCGTCTGCAAAGGCCTGCATTTCCTCTTCGGTGTAGTAGGCCTCCTTGTCTCCGCACTCTATGAAGCCGATGTCATAGGCAAAGATATAATATAGGCCCGAAAACTGCTCCGAATTAAGATAGCGAAGGGCGTAGCGCATGTCGTCTTTGGTATTTATAATAAGTCCCGAGATGCTTTCTGCCTTCGGATGACGGATTGTCAGAACGCCGTTTTTATAGGTGAAGGAGCCCTCGTCCATACGGCCTAAATCCTCATCGAAGCATTCGACATAATCAATCTCCGTATCCCCATCAAAGCTTATATATAATTTAAGCTTCTTATCACTGTACTCGGCCTTTTTTATATTGATATAATCACACTGCTTCGGGTTATCATATCTGTAAGCAGTGACGTTTGAGTTCTCCCCGTCGCTGCCTCCGCTCTTTTTCTCTGCCTTTGTACAGGCGGTGAAAACGCAGAGTGCAACAAGTAAAGCGGCAATGATTATTACAGCCTTGTTCATCCTAAGCCCTCCCTGTTTCAGATTATCAGATTATTCTGCGCCGCAAAGCGCCGGACTATCCATCTGCTCTCCGATGAATGTGCCCCTTGTAGGGCGCAGATTCCCATCTGCGCCGCAAAAGTCGTTTTTTCCCTTAAGTCTTAATTATACGCGTTTCTTCATATATATAAAGTGTCCCCGCCTGAAAATTCTATTATAATTCCGGGGGCTTGTCAATATCATTATAGTCAGTATGCAAACAGTCCTTTAACCGTAGCTTTACAATGCAATGAAAAAGAAGCATCTGCCCGGTGCGGCAGATGCTTCGGATTTATCTTATGTTTTTTCTAAGCCTACGGGTATTATCTCTTAAAGTCCGTTTACAATGTTAAAAGGCTTTTCACCCTTTGCGATATGTGTAACGTTTCTCCAGATATTTCTGTATGCGTTAACAAATACCATTGTTGTGGTTCCTGCAATATGGGGGCTCATAACAACGTGATATCTGAACTCCTCGGGCATCTGAATGATGGGGTCGTCAATGGGAACAGGCTCGGGCTCCATGGTGTCAAGGCCGGCTCCGTAAACGGTTCCGTTCATAATTGCCTGTGCAAGAGCCTCACTGTCAACAACGGCGCCTCTTGCGCAGTTTATGATGATTGCATTGCTCTTCATTTTGGAGAGAGTATCCTTGTTAATCATCTTTGTGGTGCTGGGTGTAACGGGAACGTGAAGTGTAATAACATCGCTCTGGCTGAAGAGGGTCTCCTGGTCAACATAAGTGACGTGATACTCTGCCTCAACCTCGGGGGAGGCTCTGAAGGGGTCATAGTAGTAAAGCTCGCAGCCAAAGGGGTGAAGGCGCTTTGCAAGCTCCTTGCCGATTGCACCGAAGCCTATCATACCGATTTTTCTCTCGAGAAGATCGCCGAGACCCTCGTAGATAAAGGAGGTCTTTGCTTCCATCTGTCTGCCTGCTCTGACCATTGCATCGCCCTCAAAAAGTCTGCGTAAAACGGCGAGAATGAGAAGAACGGTGTGCTCGGCTACCTGTGGGGCGTTGACAGCCTTGTTGTTGCATACATAAACGCCCTTCTTTGCGGCGGCATCAACATCGATTGCGGCAAAGCCGACACCCTCGGAGTGAATCATCTTAAGCCTGGGCATCCCCTCAATCATCTCTGCGGTAACGGGGAGAACTGCATCCACAACGATGCACTCTGCGTCTCCTGCCTTTGAAATAACATCGGCTGCGGTGTATTCGGGGCCGATGTGAATAAGCTCACAGCCTTCGGGAAGCATGGAAAAATCCGAGTACTTCTCGCATCTTTCTTTGGAAGTAAGTATTGCAACCTTCATTAGTTTTCTGTCCTTTCAGCAAAGTGTTTCGGAGAAGGCTTCGATTGCGTTTCTTGCCTGCTCGTAGTTGACCATCTGTCTGTCAACCTCAACTGCAAGAAGGGGAATTCCTGCCTTGTCAATCATGCGTTTAACGGGAACATAGTCGTATTCCTCGGGGTCGCAGAACTTGGTCATAATCCAGATAATGCCGTCTGCACCGGCATCCTGTGCCAGCTTAACAAGCTCCTGTCCGCGCTTTTTGCCGGGGTCAAAGAGAACACTGCAGCCCTCAATTTCGGCAATGCGCTCGGCCATGCCCATAATGGGGTCGGACTCGATGATGGGAACATCCGTGCGGAAGTTTAGGGATTCATGGGCAATCTGGTCATCGACAACGGCGATGTGAAGGTCCTCGAAAATCTTAAGAAGAGAGGGGCTGTCTGCAAGAATACCGCTTGTAACAACCTTTGCGCCACGGAAGCTGCTCTCGGGGAGAGAGGCAAGCTCTGCGGAAATTGCAAGCACCGCTTTTGTGTGTTCCTTTCTGTCCATGAAATAGCCGGCCTTGATAACGGCATTTCTGTCGGCGGGGCTGATAGCCTCGGGGTGCTTTCCGGCAAGGAAAGAAAACTCTCTCAGGGCCTTTCTGTTTTCATTATATACTTTAATGGCATCAATGATGGCCTCATCGGTGATTTCCTTGCCCGATATTTTGGAGAGCTCATCCCGAACCTTCTTAAACTGACTTGCTGTGTATTCCTTGCCTGCGGGAATCTTTCTGTTCTGGGCAATGGAAACATTTATAACGGGAACGGTCTTGACGCCGTACTGCCAGTTTGCGCCCATGCTCTTAAGGCTGTCGCAGGAGGCGGGAATCATAATTCCGGACAGGTCGTTGAGTTTTCCCTTGATGCCCATTTCAAGAACCGTATGGAGGATGGAGCAGATAAATGCGGGGTAGTAGCGCTTGGACTCATTTGCCTGCATATCTGCACCCCAGAGTCCCAGGGGAACCATTCCGGAGGCGTAAACAAGCTCCTCCGGGCAGAAGTAGGGCATAATGCCGATAACCTTTTTGCCTGCGGAAACGGCTTTTTTAAGCTCTTCCTTAGGGCTGATGGCTTTAAGCCCGGCAATCATTGTGCTTAAGTCTGCCATTTTACTTTCCCTCCTTTTTGTTCTGCTCCATGATTTCGACAAGAGCTTCTACGCGGGTATCGTACTGTGCCTCGGAGAAGGCTCTGGGGTCAGACTGGTCGCCGTCAAATACTATGGTGGGAACGCCTGTCTGCTCCTTAAACTGTCTTTCCATCTCGTAGAGCTTTCCGCTCCAGTTCTTGCAGCTTCTGTTCATATGGAAAACAGCACCGTCAACCTTGTTCTTTCTGGCATCGATAACGCGAAGTGAAACTTCCTTTTCAAAGCAGTTTGAGTTGGGAACATATGCATAGGCGGCCATAAGCTCATCCATACTTCCGTAGAGGAAGCTGAAGGCGGGGCCGTAAATGGAGGCGGTAACATTGACGCCTCTGGACTGAAGGGCCTTGTATGTGAACTTAAGATTACTCCAGCATGCAATGCCCTCAAAGAGAACGCGGTATTTTTCCTCGCCCTTGAAGGTGCTCTTGCCCTCTTTTACGAGCTCCTCGTACTCATCCGCAAGGGCCTCAAAGGCCTCGGCTGCCTCGGGGGTGCCTCTGCCGACACAGGCAACGGCCATATTGTTGAAGATATCGAAGCCGGAGAAGGGGGAGGGAGTTGCGGACATATAGCTGACAGCTCTGAGCCAGGCCTTGCTTGAACGCTGGGAAACGGCCATAACCTCGTTCAGCTTGTCATAGTCCATCTTCTTGCCGGTTATTTCTTCAAGCTGTCTGATGCAGTCATCAAACTGTGCTCTGATGTATTTGATTCTTTCGGGGTCGCACTTTTCCTTGGTAAGATGGGGAATGTCTATCATAAGAAGGGGAATGTCAAGCTCAATGGCAAGATTCTCATACCACTTCATCATGCAGTTGCAGATGTTGTTGCAGCAGAGAAGGAAATCCGGGAAGGGAATTTCAAGCTCCTCGCATTTCTTGAGGTCTGCATATGCAAAGTTAATACGGGAGTAGGAGCAAAGGTCTCCGGAATATCCCATTCCCTCTGCGTATTCGCACATACGCTGTCCGCCGCCCTTGGCACCGACGGCCGCACCCATATTTTCGGGGTAAACAACGGCGATTCCCATAGTGGTTGTGATTTCCTGGGGGAAGTTGGAGGCGCACCAGCCAACCTTCTCGCCGCGGTTTTTGGCATCCCAGGCATCCTGTGCTATTTTATCCTGAAGCTCGCGCAGTTTTACCTTTGCGGACTTTTTCTCAACAGTATCGGGCATTATTGTCTATTTCCTCCCTTTAAGTTTGTTAAAGCCGTGAATGGCCGCTCCGTATGCCCCTGCCAGCTGGCAGAGAGGAGAAACGGAGATTTCTTCGCCGAGCTCCTTTGAAAGGGCTCTGACGATTCCCGCATTCTGTGCAACGCCTCCCGTCATTGCAAGGGGAGGTGTAAGGCCCAGCCTGCGTACTAAGCTTGCCGTCCTTACTGCAACCGATGCGTGAATTCCCGCAACAAGGTCGCAGATATCAACATTTTTGGAGAGCTGAGAAATAACCTCGCTTTCGGCAAAAACCGTGCAGGTGGAGCTTATCGGAATAACCCTTCCGGCCATTGCATCCTTTTCGGCAAGCTCGCTTACATCAAGCTCCAGAACTCTTGCCATAACATCCAGAAAACGGCCTGTCCCGGCGGCACATTTGTCGTTCATTACAAAGCTTCCCAGCTTGCCGTTTTCGATGCTTATTGCCTTTGCGTCCTGACCGCCTATGTCAATAACGGTCTTTGCATCGGGGAACATTGCATGGGCGCCGATTGCGTGGCAGCTAAGCTCGGATACGATGTAATCCGCTCCTTCAAAGCTGTTTCTTCCGTAGCCCGTTGCGGTAACCGCCGCAATGTCCTGCCTTGAAAGCATTGCTTCGGAAAGCGCCGCCTCAAGAGCCCTGCCGGGACCGGATGTGCCTGTCCCGGCGGGTATTATTGCAGATGAGATTATTTCTTCGCCGTTTCCGAGAATAAGACATTTTGATGTGGTGGAGCCCACATCAATGCCGAGGGTGAAGATATCAGCCGCCATGCTTTGCCTTAAGGTCGTCCCAGGTGTTGTAAACGCCTGCCTCGTGAAGCTTTGCCATATCCTCGTCGGAATAGCCAAGCTCCTTCAGAACCTCTTCGGAATGCTCGCCGAGCATCGGGGCCATCTTGTAGTCGGGAAGGTCATCTCCGATGAAGACAGGCTGACGGACGAGCTTAACGGTGTTTCCGGTGGGATAGTGCATCTCGTAGTAAACGTCATTGGCAATGGCCTGCTTGTCCTCGAGAACCTCCTCCCAGCTCTGCAGTACGGAGTGGGGAATATCATTGGCGGTGAGGATTTCATCCCACTCGGCAACGGTCTTCTTCTCAAAGGCCTCGGTAAGAATATCAATGAATTCGGAGTGAAGCTTGTTCTGTGTAATGTTATCCATGGTGTAGCGGGTGTTTCCGACAAGGTCCTCTCTGCCTATAAGAGGCATGAACTTGGGATAGAAAACATCAAAGGGAGGCATGGAAATCTGCATAAAGCGACCGTCTGCGGTCTTGTAGGCGCAGTTGAAGGGGTTATCTGCAGTGCGTCTGGAAATGGGGTACTGCTGACCCATGGTTGTGTACTGGGCAGCCTGAACCATAATGGCCTGGTCCCAGATGGAGGTGTGAAGAAGGTTAATGCATACGCGCTCGCCCTTTCCGGTTCTCTGAGCATTGTAAAGGGCTGCCATTACGCCGGAGGCAAGAAGAAGGCCGGAAATGTGGTCGCCCATACCGGGGATGAGGTTGACGGGCCACTCGTCCTTCTGACGAAGAGAATCCATAATACCGCCTCTTGCCCAGAAGGCTGTGAAGTCATAGCCGGGGAGGTCCTTGTCGGGACCCTTGTCGCCGTATCCTGTAAGAGTACCGTAAACGAGCTTCGGGAACTGCTCGTGAAGTGCCTCGTAGGTCAGACCTGCCTTTTCAAGAGCCTGAGGACGCCAGTTTGTGAGGAAAATATCCGCATCCTTAAGAAGCTTAAAGAGAATTTCCTTGCCGGCGGGGTCCTTAAGGTTGAGAACAACACCGCGCTTGTTGGCATTTTCAAGGTCAAAGGTTGTGTTTTCATAGGGGCTGCCGCTGCGTCCCTCGGATACGCCGTTCCAGCGGACTGCATCTCCGCCTCTGGCCTCAACCTTAATTACATCTGCACCGTTGTCGGCAAAAAATCTTGCACAGGCGGGAACGGCGATAAATGTGGAAAGCTCAATAACTTTAATTCCTTCAAGAGTTCTGTTCATTATTTCTTCGTCCTTTCAGATATGTTAAGATGTGGTGTCTGTTTTCCTTATATTATTTCCCGGCAAACTGTCTTCCGAGAAGGTAACCGAAGGTAAGTGCAAAGCCGATGCTGTTTCCGGGGATAACCATGGGGTAGTCAACGGCATATCGTCCGCCGGCGGTATTGCCCAGGGCGTAAAGTCCGGGGATGGGGGCGTTGTCCTCGCCGATAACACGCATGCTCGTGTCAACCTTAAGTCCGCCTACAACGGCAAGAACGGCCGGACCGATTTTTCTTGCGATATAGGGGGGCTTGTCAAGAGGCATAAGGAGCTCCCTGCGCTTGCCGAACTCGGTGTCTCTTCCGTTTCTGCACATTTCATTATAGGAATTCAGGGTGTTTACAAAGCCCTCCTTGTCAACGCCCATTTTTTCCGCAAGCTCCTCGGGGGTATCCGCCATAACGGTTACGCCGGTTTTAAGACCCCAGTCGAAGACGTCCTGCTCCATTTTTTCGGACCACTGACCCTTGCCGTAGGCATAGGTCTGTCCCCAGTAAAGTCCGCCGCCGTAGGGGAGGGTTGCGGGGAGCTTTGTGGGCCAGTCGGAGTCGAATATGGACCATACGAATTTTTCACCGGTTTGGTTTATTCCTATCGAGCGCCCCTGAAGGTAGCTGTCCTCGTTCATGAAGCGCTTGCCGTTCTTTGTAACGAAAAGGAAGCAGGCGGAATTGTGTCTGTTTGCCTGAGGATGCATAATCATGGGGAAGGGGCCGTCGTCAAGCTGAGCGCCGAGCCATACTGCGGCCTTATGTCCGTCTCCGTCGGAGGAGCCGTTGTGCCAGCAGAGATTCTGTGCGCATTTTGCAACCCAGGGTGCAAGGTCCTCGCACATTTCCTCGTTACCGCCTATATCACCTGTGCAGAGAACAACTCCGTCCCTTGCAAGGAATGCAATGTAGTCACCGTCGTCATTCTTTGCAATGGCGCCCTTTACTCTTCCGTCCTCGGAAATGAGCTGAACCATGGGAGTTTTGAA
>JAKSPP010000033.1 GCA_024404735.1 Oscillospiraceae bacterium
GAATGGTACAGGTATTTTATGGAGGCAAAAAAGCCCTACCTTCTCTATGTAGATACCGATGCTTCCCAGAACTGGTCACTTTCCGTATTTGTAAATACCGCCGTTTATGACGATGACAATTCCGTTATCGGTGTATGCGGTGTTGCCGTTGATATGCAGGATATGCAGAGGCTTCTTGAACGCTACGAGAGAATTTATGATATAAAAATCAATCTTGTAAACGACGAGGGCCTTATTCAGGTTGATACGGATACAGAAAAAATTGAAAGAGACTCAGCTCATATAGACAATCTCAGCGCCTTCTCCGACGGAGAGTGCTATTTTGAGATTCTCCCCCATGGAAGCCGGACTATAACCTATCTTGAAAATCTTGGCTGGTATCTTGTAATTCAAAATGATGAGGGCAGAAATAAGCAGGTCGGCGGTCTTATTGTTCCCTGTATTATCTGCATTGTCATCTGCCTTGCTGCTGCCATGCTTGCAATAATACTCGGTTCGGAAAAAAAGCAGAAGCCCGATGAAGTAATAAGGCTTTCCTCTTCGGAGAATAATAATGAAAAACAGAATAAGTAAATAAAAACAGGGCCGGCGCTTCGGATTATTCTTAGAGTGCCGGCTTCGTTATATAATTAAAGCCCCTGCCGATTTTTTCGGCAGGGGCTTTAAGGCTATCCGGTTTTATCGGAGCTCATCAAGCATTCCGGCAAATTCATCTGCGCTGACGGGCTTGCTGAAGTAGTAGCCCTGAATATAATCACAGCCGTTTTTCGCAAGAAAATCAATCTGTGCATCGGTTTCAACGCCCTCGGCTATAACCTTCATTCCCAGCTTGTGGGACATATCGATAATAGAGGAGATGACGCAGCACATTCTGTCGCTCTTTTCAATCTGCTTTGTAAAGGACAGGTCCAGCTTCAGAATATCAAAATAATCTGCCTTCAGAGTACTGAAGGATGAAAAGCCACTGCCGAAATCATCAAGGAGTATGGTTGCACCGTTATCCGCAAGCTTTTTAAGCATTGCGCTGTGCTCCTCGTTGAAGCTTGCGTAGGAGCTTTCGGTCAGCTCATAGCGGTGATAGGCCGCGGGAACGGGGGAGTTGTTCAGCATATGGATAATCTCGCCTGTCAGACCCTCGTTATGGAAGTCGGAGCGGGAAAGATTTATGGAAACGGGAACAATGGCCTTGCCCTTCTCCCAGCGACTGCACAGCATCTGTTCAACTCTGCGGGCAATGAAGAGGTCAACAAGGGCAACCTGACCGTTTGCCTCCAGAACATCAAATAGGGTGGAGGGAAGAACGTGCCCTATTTCGGGGCTTATCCAGCGAACCAGGGCCTCTGCCGAAACGATTTTGCGGGTAACGGCATCGTAAATAGGCTGATAGAAAACACTGAATTCGCCTCTGTTAATGGCGCCCTCAATATCCGTTACAATCTTTGCCCTCTGGAGATATTTGCTGTGAAGGGTAATGTCAAACTCGGCATAGGGGGTTACAAATTCGTTCTCAACTCCGTTTAAGGCCAGCTTTGCATTGTCAATCATCTCGTTAACGGATAAATCGGAGGTGCGGATGTGGTAAATACCGCAGGTGCAGTTAACGGGAATGGATTTTCCGCAGCGCTTATAATCCATATGCAGAGAGCTGCTTATGGAAGCAAAGTTAAGCTCGGAGCTGTTTGCAAGGCAGATGAAGTGGTCGGACTCAACCCTTCCCGTGAAAATAGGATTAATATCGGAGCCCTTAAGATGGGCAATAAACAGACGGAGAATTTCATCTCCTCCGTGAATTGTAAACTCGGAGTTTATTGCCTTGAAGTTGCGGATATTTATGTAAAGAAGACTCAGGTCTTCGTTTACATTGTTGATGTAGCTCTCAACGCAGTTAACAAAGCCCACTCGGCTGAGCTCACCTGTCAGGGAGTCAAGCTCCTGCTCCTTGGTATAGTCCTGAAGGGTTATGACAATGGTATCCTTCCTCTTGTCAAGGTAGCAGAAGGTGTGCTTCTGAAGCTTTCCGTTGCCTGTATGTGAGCGGGTTACGAAGATAAATCTGTTGCTGGAGGCCAGCTTGCCCTTTATAACGGGAATGGAGCTTGCGTGGAGGAAGAGGTTTCTGTCCTCATCCGCAATTTCGCTTATGGCCTTGTTGTGGCGGTAGAGCTCATAATCCCAGTCTGTCAGGCTTCCTTCATCGTTGTGGCTTTCGGCGGCCTTGTAATCCATAAGTCTTCCCGTCTCAAGGTCAAGGAGAAGAACGGATTCGTAGGCATATTCAAAAAGAAGCTTTTCTATTCTTCTGCTGCGGTAGGCGGCGTATATATCTATAATGTTGATAATAGCCTCAACATTGTGGTTTGTGGTATTTTCCATAATACCGACGGTGGCGGAGAGCTTCTTTATTCCGCGGCTGTTTCCCGGAATAAGGCCGAAATTAACACATACGTTTTTTATTCCGTCGTTCCAGCTCTGTATAAGGCTGCTTCCCGACAGCTTTGATGTGAATTTCTCTCTGTCCTCGGCCAGAACCTTTTGCGCAATCACAGAAACGAGCTCATCGTAGTTTATTCCCACGGAGGGAATTCCGAGGTCGTCACCGGTATTGCTCATAAGCTCTGCATAGTTGCGGGTAAGATTGATATGAAAGGCGTAAAGAACCTGAGACTCCATGCTTCTGATTGTATCCAGATAGCGCTGATTGGAGCGCCTTAATTCCTCACGGTACTGAGACTGCTTCTTATAAAGCCTGATTGTATTTTTAACACGATGACGGATAACATTTGAACGGAAGGGACGACGGAAAAACTCGGCCACGCCCATGGCATAGGCCTCATCCATGGACTCATTTGAAATCATTATAACGGGAATAATATCAAGGCTCTTGTTTTCCTTCATATAACGCAGGACCTCAAGACCGTCTGAATTCGGCTCCTGAAGGTCAAGGATAATGAGGCGCAGCCTGTTTCCGTTCTTTTCTATTTTCTCAATGGTTCCTTTAACATCCGTTGCCTCTATAATTTCATACAGGTCCTCAAGCATGGCAACAAGAAGGTCTCTGTTCTGTGCGGAATCATTGGCCATAAGGATTACTTCTTTTTCACTCATGGTGGCAACTCCGTTCGTATTTTTAAGCCCGGGGAGGGGTGTTTTTGCAGGTAAAAAGCTCGGAAATACTATGTCACACCGGCATACTACTATTTATACTGTCTGTTATAACAATATCACGAAGTGCCTAAAGTGTCCATATAGTTTTTCGTTATTTTAACCAAAAGTTTTTTAATCGCCAAAGCACGGTTTCACGCACTTTACATCTCCCGTAAATTGGTCTATAATCTTTATATATAAACATTAAGCGAGGTTTTTTATGGATATTGTTTCTGCATTGTCCGCAAGAAGAAGCGTCAGAGAGTATACCGGTGAGGAAATTCCACCCGAGCTTCTTGAAAAGGTCATAAAGGCCGGCCTTCTTGCCCCTTCCGGAAGAAATCTTAAGCCCTGGGAATTTGTTGTAATCAAGGATAAGAATATGCTAAAGGCCCTTTCCCGATGCAGAGAGTTCGGCGCCTCCATGCTGCTTAAGGCCGGGGCTGCCGTTATTGTTCTTGCAGACGGTGATAAGACCGATGTCTGGACAGAGGATGCCTCAATCGCAATGGCATATATGCACCTTGCCGCCGATTCTCTCGGACTGGGAAGCTGCTGGATTCAGGGGCGCAGAAGACAGGCAGAGGACGGAAGCACAACAGAGGATTATATAAGGGCTTTAATCGGCGCTCCCTCAAATATGAGGCTTGAGGCAATTCTGTCTCTCGGAATTCCCGAAAAGCATCCCGCCCCTCATTCTCCCGATGAGCTCCCCGTTAATAAGGTCCATTACGAAAGCTTCTGAAGGGAGTGAGGTAAGAGACTATGATAAGACTCAATGAGGATGAAGAAATCGTCAGAACGGTAAAGGAGGGCCTTAAGGCCAAGGGTGGCTACTTCCCCTGCAGACTGGCAAAAACCGAGGATACAAGGTGTATGTGCCGTGAGTTCCGTGACCAGATTGCAGACCCGGAGTTTGAGGGCTACTGCCACTGCCTTCTCTACTATAAATCCAGGGAATAAAGCGGCACTTTAATGCCCGAATGCATAAGAGCATAACAGGAGGTTTAATAATGGAAATCAATCTCACAAAGGAAAATTTTGAAAGCGAAGTAATTAAGTCCGAAATTCCCGTTTTAATAGACTTCTGGGCAACCTGGTGCGGCCCCTGCCGTATGATTGCACCCATTGTTGCCGAAATCGCAGAGGAAAATGCGGGTAAGGTAAAGGTATGCAAGGTAAATGTGGATGAGGTCCCGGAGCTTGCCTCTTCCTTCGGCGTAACGGCCATTCCCACTCTGGTTGTAATGAAGGAAGGCAAAATCGTAAATACCGCAGTCGGTGCCGGCTCCAAGGAGCAGATTCTGTCCATGCTTAAGTAAGCTCAGGCTTATAGGGCAGTCAGATATTAAGAAGAGAGGTTTTCCCTGAAGGAGGAAAGCCTCTTTGCTTTTTATTTCCTTGAAAAGTTTTCGATTTTGGTTTAGAATAAGCCTTGCAGCCCGCTTTCCACGGTGCTGTGTATTTTCCGGAAAGGAGATTTAAGCCTGTGAATTTAGGTGCCGATAAGATAAGCTCTCTGCTTATAGGGGCCGCTTTCCTTATAGGGGGCGCAGTCACGATAATAAAAGGCAAAAGGCTTGAAAAAAGGTGCACGGAGGAGTCCGAGGGCACTATTACAAATATAATTAACAAGGGCACACGCCGTATGCCGGAGCTGTCTCCGATTTTTGACTTTGTTACAAAGGACGGAAAAAGCATCAGTGCCTCCTGCTCATACAGCTACAAAAGGGCGGACAAGCACAGTATGGGCGAGACGATGCGTCTTTGCTATAATCCCGAAAATCCCGAAGATTTTTACCCCTCCGATGAGCATAACCCCATCCCGGCAGGGCTTGTAATAATCATTTTCGGAATTGCCGCCGTTCTTCACGGCTTTAACATGCTCTTCTGAGAGAGTCATCTGTAAGGAGAATAACAATTATGCTTGAAATGTTGCTTATGCAGTATGAGGATACCTTCGGTGAGCCCTTTCCTCTTAAAAAATACGAGGGTCACCAGGAAATAGAGCTTATTAACCTTCTTTTTCACTGCTGTAATTACGGCATCCCCTGCAGTGAGGTAAACGAGAAGGAGCTTCCCAATATGTTCCCCGATGCACCCCACAGAGCATAATATGGGAAATCGGGGAATATCCTCCGAAAAAGGCACGGCTGCCCGTTTCCATCTTCCCGGCCTTTTTGAGTTTTATGAGCTATACAGGCTTTTTCTTCCCATATTCTATGAACACAGGGAATACTTCTATGAGGGCTTTGAGATAGGCTCTGTATACGGCGCCCCGGCTGACTGCCTCTGGGGCGGTGGAAGAACGGGCTTCGGAGGCGCAAATGAAGGGGAGGTCTTTTCCCTTCTGAGGGAATACGGCATCTCCGCAAGGCTTACCTTTTCAAACAGCCTTTTAAGGCCGGAGCATCTTCACGATAAAAAATGCAACAGGCTTTTATCCCGTCTGTCCGAGGAGGAAAAGGAAAACGGCGTCATAATCCATTCCGATTTGCTTAAGGATTATATAAAAAACAATTATCCGGGGCTTTATCTTGTTTCCTCAACAACAAAGGTACTGAGAAAAGAAGAAGAGCTTCTTTGTGAGCTTTCCGATGAGGCCTTCAGATATGTAGTTCCGGATTTTCGCTTAAATAAGAGCTTTGATTTCTTCTCCCGCCTTGATGATAGAAGGAGAAGTAAGCTTGAGCTTCTCTGCAATGAGTGCTGCTATTTCGGCTGCGAAAGCAGAAGGGCCTGCTATGAAAGTGTATCCCGCAAGGCTCTGGGTGAGGACGGGGGCGAGCATATCTGTTCTTCTCCCTTTGCCTCTGAGGGCTACGTCTTTTCAAGGGCAATGGAAAATCCCGCCTTCATAGGCCCTTCGGATATCAGGGAAAAATATCTTCCCCTCGGAATTACGGAATTCAAGATAGAGGGCAGGAGCCTCGGAAGTGCGATAATCCTTGAGTTTTTGCTGTATTATCTCACAAAGCCCGAGGCAAGGCTTAAGCTTCGTGAGCTTATCTATCTTGACAGCGCCCTTGATTTATTTTAACATAGCTTTTATTTTCCCCCTGTGCAAAGCCCTTAAGGGCAAAATGCACGGGGGAAATAATTTTTTTGATAATAAATTTTTGTATTGATTTTTTTCCGCAATATGTTATTATTTTTATATAACAAATCAGAAACCAATACCCGGTATTTGCACAAAAGTGAATACTTCGCTCCGGCATGATATCCCCTTCGGAGGGTTCTTTGGCAGCCCTTCGGTAAAGGATAATCCCAAAAACATAAGCGAGGAAGAAATAATGGCAAGTAAGTTTGTTAATGTATTTACGCCCATCGAAATAAGAGGCCTTGAGTTCAAAAACAGAATAGAAATGGCCCCCACATCCCCTAAATTTCCTTCCAAGGAAGGCTATGTAACCGACAGCCATATTGACTACTGGCGTCCCATCTGCCGTGGAGGTACGGCTATTGTTACAATGGGAAACTGCTCCGTTGACATTGCCCATGCTCAGGATGAGCACAGGCAGATAGGACTTGACTCCGATGACTATATCCCCGGCCTTTCCCGTGTTGCCGATATGGCCGAAAGCTACGGCACTATTATGTCCGCCGAGGTTAACCATGCCGGTCTTGATGCAATGTATGAGTATAACCATGTTCCTCCCATCGGCCCTTCCGCAATTGTTCTTGAAAGGGAAATCCGCTCAGCAAAGGCGCAGGAGCGTGAAATTGTGGAGTCTCTTGAGATGGACAGGGAGACAATAAAAAAGGTTCAGCAGATGTATGTTGACGGAGCCTACAGACTGAAAAGAGCGGGCTTTAAGATGTGCATGCTTCACGGCGGTCACGCAAACCTGATAGGCCAGTTTTCCAGTCCTCTTTATAACAAGAGAACAGACGAATACGGCGGAAGCCTTGAGAACCGTGCCCGCTTCGGCCTTGAAATCGCAGAAGCCGTCAGAAAGAAATGCGGCGAGGATTTCGTTATTGAAATGCGCTTCTCCGGTGATGAAATTCACCCCGACGGAATGCATTTTGAGGAAACCAAAAAAATGCTTCAAATGTACGATGACCAGGGCGCCATCGACATTATGAATATCTCAGCAGGCCTTCATACCGCAATTGCATATTATCCCTACTGGTTCCCCGGCCCCTATATGGGAAGAATGATAAATGTCAAGTACGCCGCCGAGCTCAAGAAGATACTGAAAACGAAGATTACAACCGTTGCCGGCATTATGAACATCACCAATGCCGAAAAGATTCTCTCCGAGGGCAATGCGGATTTCGTTGCCTTTGCCCGTCCTCTGATGGCAGACCCTGATATGGTCAGAAAGGCCGCCCATAACAAGGAGGACGAAATCCGTCCCTGCTCCCGCTGCGGATGGTGCTCCTCCAGAATCGGACCCAAGCGCACTCTTGCCTGCGGTCTTAACCCCAAGCTTGCCCGTGAAGGGGATCTTTGCGCAGGTGAAGTATATAAGGCTCCCGTAAGCAAGAACGTTGTTGTCATAGGCGCAGGCCCTGCCGGAATGCAGGCCGCCATTACCGCCGTTGAGAGAGGACATAAGGTCACTGTCTTTGAGCGTAAGGACAGGGTCGGCGGTGCTCTTCTTGCTTGTGGCTCAAAGGGCCTTAAAAAGGAAATGCAGGCCTATATCGATTATATGGTCTCTAACTTCCCGAAGTGCGGCGCCGATATCAAGCTCGGCGTTCAGCCCACAGAGGACGATATCAGGGCTCTTAACCCCGATGCCATCGTGATTGCAACAGGCGGCAGACCCAGAGTGCCCGAAATCCCCGGCGCCGATAAGCCCAATGCCTACTGGGCCGCAGAGTACCTCCTTGACACAAAGCAGGCAGGGGATACCGTTGCTGTTATAGGCTCCAGCTACGTTGCACTTGAGTCTGCATGGGCTCTTGCCGATGCGGGAAAGAAGGTAAGTGTGTTCAAGCGCTCTGCCGTTAACCCCGCCTTCACCATGCACGCTCCTCTTTACAAGCTTCTTGCCGAGAAGGGCGTAGAGACTAAAAATTCCTGCAAGGCCGTGGAGATTAAGGACAAGGCCCTTGTTTATGAGGATGAAAATGGCGAAATTAAGGAATTTGCCTGTGATAACGTTCTTTACGGTATAGGCACTCTCCCCGAAAGAGAGTTTGTCCCCGCCTTCCGCCACCTTGCCCCCGAGACCTCCGTTTACATCGTCGGCGATGCAAAGCAGCCCCGAAACATAGGCGATGCAATCCACGAGGGCTTTAACGCTGCTCTTAACCTGTAAAACCACTGCATATAAAAGCAATAAGCCGGCCCTTTTTGGGGGCCGGCTTTTATATTGCTCTGTAATTAAAATTTATTTTGCAAAAACAATTCTTCCGGGCTTTCTCTCGGCTGCCTTGGGCTCTTCTCCCTCGGGGTAGCCGATAATAAGATTTCCTATGCCCTCGTAATCGCCCTCAATGCCCTGCTTCTTAAGAAATTCCTTCCACTGGGGCTGGGCAAAAACCTCTTTTGCTCTGTGAATCCAGCAGTTTCCGATGCCGAGACTGCTTGCAGCCAGCATCATATTTGCCATAACAAGGGTTCCGTCATATATTCCGGTGGGGCGATTTGTATTTGCAAGGACAACTAAAACCGCGGGGGCGCCGTAGAAGGGGTCGACTCCCTCGGGGAATTTGCCGACGGCGGCGTTGGCCTGTGAAAGCTTTGCAACGGTTTCCTTGTCGGTGATGGCAAGGATAACGCTGTCCTGAAAGTTCATTCCGCTTGCTGCATAGGTGCCGGCCTCGGCAATCTGCATAATGATATCGGAAGAAACGGCATCTGACTTAAACTTTCTGCAGCTTCTTCTGCAAGTGATATTTTTAATGGCTTCGTTCATAATTTATCTCCTGTAAAATCTTAGTTTTTATTCTTTTTCACCATCGGGAATAATGGCCGTAATGAGAATCATTATTGCCGCGGCGGCCCAGCCGGACCAGGGCCAGCCATCGGAGGCAACGGGGCCGGGGGCAATGTAAACGGGCTTTCCGGTTGCGGGGTAGTAGTCATATCTCGGGGGATAGCCGAGGATAATGCCCCTTTCGTTTGCCCTTGCGGCAAAGCGCCTTGCGATTTCTGCCGCCTCTTTTTTCTTTCCCGCCATATTGAGTCCTGCGCAGAAGTAGGCCTGAAGGGGGGCAACGACTCTTCCGTGAACAAAGGTTCTTGTGCCCCAGGCACTGTCGGTGCTCTTAAGACTCTCGGAGGCAAGACCGATGTCTGTAAGAAAGCTGCCCTCCTCCATAAGCTTTTCGCATATTTTATCTATAATCTCCCCGGGAAGACGCTTTCCGAGAATAATGGGCTGATAGGTGACAACGGAAAGAGAAGGGACAGCCTCGCCATGTCTTTTGCAGACGAAGTTTTCTCCGTTCCAGTACTCATCGATTAATACCGAAAGAAGCCTTCTGCTTCTTTCGTAATAATGCTCTGCCTCGGCCATTTTTCCGCACTTTTCCGCTAAAAGACCTGTCTTCTCAAGAAGAAGGATGATAAAAGCGATAAGGTCGGGGTTTTCGGTGGGGAAGCCCCTTCGAAATACCGTTGCATCGTCCCAGCCGGAGTCGTTGGGGCTGTCGATTGCGGGCACATCTCCTCTGCCGGAGGAGCGGTATTTTGCCCAGAATTCGGCCCAAAGGGCAAATTTCGGGAACATCTCCTCGCACCTTTCGGGGCTTAAAAAGCCGTCTCCGACCCTGCTTATAAGGAAGTCAAGGGCAAAGCCCTGAGTGGGAGGCTGCAGTGCGCAGTTAGGGCCCGAGAAAGCCACCTTTCCGGGCAGCTGCCCCGTGCGCTCGTCCTGATATTCAAACATATTGCATATCATTCTGAAGGCCTCATCGGGGCATGCAAGCATGCTCATTCCATGAATGGCCTGCTGCCATGAGAAGGCAGCGCCGAGATACTCATAGTGCATCAGAATCATGGGGCTTTTGAAGGAGCCCCCGGCCCCGGGCTTTGTTCTTCTTGCCCAGGCGGTGTGTGCGGCATATTCGAAAAGCTCCTCATAGCCCTTTGCAGGCGGGGCATAGTTCCTCTTGAACTCCGTGAAGGCGGCTTTTGAAAGCTCCTTAAGCTCTGCGGGAGAGGGATAGCTTTCGGGAAAGTCTTCATAATCGCCCACAGCCTCGTGAAGGGCGGCGTCGAGGCATCCGTCCTCCGGGGGACAGAGCTTAATAAGAAGTCTTTCGGTTTTTCCCTCGCCGTCGCTTTTTATATTTGTCTCGACCTTGCCTGAAACAGGGACAAACCTAAGGCGTCCGAAGCTGCCGTAGCTCAGCTCCGCTTCACCGGAGGGGAAAAGGCAGCAGCCACTGCAGTAGATTGGTGCAAAGTTGGGCCCCGGCTTGTATGTGTCCGCTTCAAAGCCTATTGTAAGGCCGTTTTCCGATATAATTCTTGCATACTCTTTGTCTGTCAGAATAATTTCCGCCTGACCGAGTTCCGTTATAAGCTTCAGGCTTTCATCATTGCAGGTGTAGGAATAAAGAAGCTCCGTCTCCCCCTTGTAAAGGTGGAGGGAGAAAAGGAAGGGATTGGCATCAATCCATGCCTCGGGCTTGTAGGAGCCAAGGCAGAGCTTGTGGGTATAGTAATTCTCGATGACATAAAATGCGCTGCCCTCTCTTGCAAAAACGGCGTGGAGAAGGTCATGTTTTTTCCCGATTCCGAACATATCCTCTCACTTCCTTTCCTTGCTGAGGCTGTATATTGCGGAGAAAAGAGAGCTTTTTTCTCTTCCCGCACCGTAGACAGAGAAAATCGTGTCAATATCCCCGGGGGAAGCCTTAAATAAATCCCCGGACGCTGCCCTTATGCTCAGCTCCGTTATGAGGGATGTTTTCCCGGGGCATGGTGCTTCGGCCTCCGAAACGGCGCTTTTGCAGATATATTTTCCGTCCCTCATATAAGAGGCGAGCCTTCTGAGACACAGGTCCTTTTTTTCTTCAAAGAGACCCGCTTCGTCCCGAGACGGTGCCAGAATGGAAAGAAGTCTGTAATTTGCGGCCATCAGGGCCTCAAGGTCGGGGGAGTATGCCGCTTCTCCTATGGGCAGAATAGGAGCTTTTTTTATTCCGCCTTCAAAGGGATAGGCATAGAAGAAGGCACCCTCCTTCGTTCTTCTGTCCTTCTCCCAGCGACATACGGCCCTTCCGATAAGCTCATAAAGCTCAGACGAAAGGGAAGAAGAAAGGCTTTTAATATCGGATGAGCATAAAAGAAGAAGACCCCATAAGGGCGCATATGTCTCGGGAGCTTTTCCCGAGGCTGTTATTTTTCCCGGGCAGATGCCCTTTTTGCTCATAGCGCCGAGAGGCCCCGTCAGAAGGCGGGCTCCCTCATCTGCGGATGAAAAGGCCATGGCTGCAAGGCAGTTTATAAGAGCATCGGCATATACAGAACGCTTTTTATCTTCGGCTAAAAGACGGCGGCCGGAAAAGCTCATAAATGATGAATAGAGCCTGTAGGCTGCCTCTTCGGCATCGGACTTAAGGCAGGTGCAAAAGCTCTTAAAGCCCTCTTCCTGCTTTGACTTCGCTTCGGCAAAGGCTTCCGACAGCCCCTTTTTTATTTCAAGGGCCCTGTCGGTATCATAGAAAACGGCCTCAAAGACGTCCTCCTCCGGGAGTATTTCTATTATCGGGTCTGTTGAGCAAAGTCCCTTGAGGTCCCACTCAACGGTTAAAGACAGCCTGCCCTTTTTAACGGTAATAAGGTAGGAGCTCTCGCCCAGGTTAAGAACACAGCCTCCCGAAACAAGGGATGCCGTTTCACCGCGCTTTAGCTTTGCGATTATTTTAAGTCCGCAGTCCTTTCCCTTAAGGAAAAGAGCACTTTCGTCTATGGCAAAGCGCACCGAGCCTTTTTCACCGGAAAGCTCCGAATAAGAAGA
>JAKSPP010000034.1 GCA_024404735.1 Oscillospiraceae bacterium
CTCGTTAATACCCTGGTGCTTCTCGGTCAGTCACCGTGCGATGAGGTCTTCACCCAGACGAGACGCGTCCACTGTAAAAGGGATGCGGAAAGAGCCGTTTCTCTTTTAAGAGAAGCGGGAATGAACATAATTCTTCAGATGATGACGGGGCTTCCCGGGGCAAGCAGAGAAAGGGACCTTGAAACGGCCCGCAGGATTATTGCCCTTAAGCCCGACGGAGTCAGAATTTACCCCACCGTCATCATTAAGGACACCCCCCTTTACGATGCGTATATTAGGGGCGAATATAAAGAGCACACTGTAGAAGAGGCCGCTTGCCTCTGCGCAGAGCTTCTTCCCATGTTTGATGCCGGGGGCATACCCGTTATCCGCCTGGGACTTAATCCCACCGATGATTTATCCGGTGGGGATGCCGTCGGAGGGGCCTATCATCCCGCCTTCGGTGAGCTTGTCAGAGCGAGACTTTTCAGGGAAAGGGCAATGGAAAAGCTCTCGGGAAGGGACGTTTCCGGGAGGGACGTAATCATTTCCGTTGCACCCCCGGACGTATCCAAAATGACAGGCCAGAAAAAGGAAAATATAAAATTCATCTGTGAAAAAACCGGGGCTGCCTCCGTTAAGGTTAAGGCAGAGCCCGGTCTTCCCGCAGGTGAAACGGATATAAAGATAATTTAGGAGAAAGCAATTTGTACTTAAAGGCATTGGAGATTCAGGGCTTTAAGTCCTTCCCGGACAAGACCGTCCTGAGCTTTGAAAAAGATATAACCGCCATTGTCGGCCCCAACGGCAGCGGAAAATCCAATATCTCCGACGCTCTTCTGTGGGTTATGGGCGAGCAGAGGACGAAGGCCCTCCGCGGCGCAAAAATGGAGGATGTTATCTTCGGAGGAACGGAAAAGAGAAGCCCCATGGGCTTTGCCCAGGTTTCCCTTATTCTGGATAACTCAAAAGGCACCTTTGACCTTGACACCCCCGAGCTTGTTATAGGCAGGCGCTATTACCGCAGCGGTGACAGTGAATACTTCCTCAACCGCAAGGAATGCCGTCTTAAGGATATTACAGGGCTTCTGAGAGACACGGGTCTCGGCAGAGACGGATACTCCGTTATAGGTCAGGGCCGTATTGACGAAATCGTCTCCGCAAAAAGCCATGAGCGCAGGGAGGTTTTCGAGGAGGCCGCGGGAATTGCGGGCTTCAGAGCCGACAAGGAAGAGGCCGAGAGAAGACTTAAGCACACCGAGGAAAATCTCCTCCGCATTAACGACAAGATAGAGGAGCTTGAGCTTCAGGTCGGCCCCCTTCAGAAGCAGGCCGAGGCCGCTAAAAAATATCTGGTTGCAAGAGACGAGCTGCGCGGACTTGAAATATCCCTGTGGACAACGGCCCTTGATGACCTTGCGGTTAAAATCGAGGCCGCCGACGGAGACTATAAGGATGCCATCGGAAGGCTTAACATAGCACAGAGAGAGCTTGAGGATATTTACGCAATTTCCGAGAGTCTTTCCGAGAAAATGCGTGCCTGCGATATTGAGGCAGAGGCCGAGAGAGAAAAGCTCCGTGAGCTTGACGGTCTTATTGCCGCAAGGGAATCGGACAGGGCAGTTCTGAGGGCAAACCTCGAGAATAACGTTAAAACCCTTGAAAGGCTTAAGCAGGATGCCGAGGACAAGGCAAAAATAGCAGGCGAGCTTGAAAATAAAATAGCAGAGGGCAAAAAGAGCATAGAAAATGCCGACAAAGCCGCAGAGGAGCTCTTCTCCCGTCAGGATGAGCTGGGCCGAAAAATCCTCGAAGAGGCCGAGGCCGCAGCAGCGGCAGACGGAGCCCTGAGCCCCTATATAGCCGAGGAGAGCAGGCTTCTTGCCTCCATCTCCGCCCACGAGGCCGCCCTTAACGTTATGCACTCCGGCCTCGGCGAAAGAGAGCAGAGACTGAGAGAAATTTCCGAGGAGTACGAGGAAAACGAAAGGAAGCTTCTTGAAACCGAGAAAAAGCTTAAGGATGCGCTTATTGCCGAAGAGGAGCTTCGCAGCCGTATGTCCGCCCTTTCAAATGTAATTAACGGACACAAAATGCTGACTCAGGGCAAGGAAAACGAGCTTACCGTTCTTGAAAAGAAGCGCCTTGACGCTCTTTCCGACAAGAACGCCCTGACAGCGAGAATAAAGGTTCTCTCCGACCTTGAAAAGGAATACGAGGGAATGGGCAAGGCCGTTAAGAATGTTATGAAGGCCGCCGAGAGAGGACTCCTCCGCGGAATTCACGGACCTCTTGCCTCACTTATAGAAACAAGCGGAGAATACTCCCTTGCAATAGAAACCGCCCTTGGCGGCGCTCTTTCAACCATTGTAGTTGACGAGCGTGAGGATGCCGAGGCCGCAATCAACTATTTAAAGCGCTCCGACGGAGGAAGAGGCACCTTCGATAACCTCCGCTCCGCCTCACAGCGTGCCGGAAGAAGAGTACTGAAGGATGCCCCGGTAACCGCCGAGGGCTATGTGGGCATTGCCTCGGAGCTGTGCTCCTGCGATGCAAAATACGAGTGCCTTATTGCGGACAAGCTCGGCCTTACGGTTGTAATGGACTCACTACGCAACGCAGTTTCCCTCTCCCGCAGCAGCGGAGACAAATACAGAATCGTAACCCTCGACGGACAGCTTATTAACGCAGGAGGCTCAATGACGGGCGGCAGCTCTGTCCGTCAGGCGGGTACACTCTCCCGCTCAACGGAGCTTCGTGAGCTAAAAGAAAAGCTTGAGGTCTCCGACAAACGCCTTCTGGAGGCGGAAGATTCCCTTTCCTCCCTTCGCAAAAGCCTTCAGGATGCAAAAAGAGAATCCGAAAGGGCATCCATTGAGCGTGAGGACCTTGCCGAGAAGCTAAACGCTGCCGGTGCCCTTAGCTCCTCCCTCAGGGCTGTATACTCGGCCACAGAGGAGGCCCTTGAGAGAGCGAAAACCGAAAAGGCAAGAATCTCCGGACTTCTTAAGGGAAGCGGTGAAATGGAAAAAACAGAGCTTGATGCTCTTACACAGGACAGAAATGCCCTGCCCCCCTTAAGAAAGAAGATTGAAGAATTAACCTGCGAGAAGGAAAGGCACTCCGATGCCCGCACGGCTCTGGGCGAGGAGCTGTCCGAAACAAAGGCAAGAATTCTTGCCCTTGCCGCAGAAAAAGAGGCCCTGCAGAGAGCAAAGGCAGATAACGAGAGTACTCTTAAGAGCCTTCTTGAGGATGACGACAGGCGCAAGGACGATGCCGGGACCATAGAGGCGGAAAACAAGAGCATTGAGGAAGGAATAGAAAAGGCCGGACAGGAGATAAAGGCCCTTTCTCTTGACCTTGACGAAAAGCAGAAGCAGATTTCCGAAATAAACTCCCGCAAGCTTTCTCTTGAAGGCAAGCGCACCGAAAAGGACAGGGCCGCCCAGAAGAAGAACAGCGAGATTGTTGACCTAAACGCCCGTGCAGGGGCAGTTGAGCAGCGCAAAAACAATCTGGAGAATGAGGAAAAGCAGATTACGGATAAGCTCTGGGATAATTATGAGCTCACCCGCTCCGGCGCAATGGAGCTTCGCCGTGAGCTTGAAAATCCCGAGGCTGCGAGAAAGAGGGCAGCGGAGCTTAAGAGAGAAATAAGCAGACTGGGGGATGTTAACATTCCCGCCATCAAGGAATACGAAAGAGTTTCCGAAAGATATGAATTTCTCTCATCCCAGCGTGACGATGTTAAAAAGTCCGCAACGGAGCTTACGAAAATCATTTCGGACATCACAAACGAAATGGAAAACATCTTCGTTAAGGAATTTAAGGCAATAAACGAGGAGTTTAAGAGGGTGTTTACGGAGCTCTTCGGAGGCGGAAGAGCGGAGCTCACTCTGGAGGACGAAGGAAAGCCCCTTGAGTGCGGCATTGAAATCACCGTACGCCCCCCCGGAAAGGCTCTTTCCACCATTTCCCTTCTCTCCGGCGGAGAAAAGGCCTTCGTTGCAATCTGCCTTTACTATGCGATTATGCGCGTCCGCCCCACTCCCTTCTGCATTATGGACGAGATTGACGCGGCCCTTGACGAGGAAAACGTACGCCGCTTCTCCGAGTATATGAGGAATCTATCCGAAAGGACACAGTTCCTTGTTATTACCCACCACAGAGGTACAATGGAAAATGCGGACACCCTTTACGGCGTAACCATGCAGGAAAAGGGCGTTACGACGGTTCTCTCCGTTGACCTTGACGAGGCGGAGAAGGTTCTCGTTACAAGCAGCTAAAGAAAAAAGCCACAAACCGAGCAATCGGAAAAAACATATAAAGGACTTGAACATGGGATTTTTTGAAAAAATAAAGCAGGGTCTTTCCCGCACAAAGAAAAATATGGCCATCTCCATGAACAACCTCTTCGCCGGCTTCACCGGAGAGAATGAGGAGTTCTACGAGGAGCTTGAGGAGACTCTCATCCTTGCCGACTGCGGTGTTGACACCTCCGTCAGAGCCGTTGAAAACCTCCGTAAGGTGGTTAAGGAGCGTGGTCTTCGGGGCGGTGAGGAGCTTCACGAGGCTTTTTCCGAGATATTAACGGGCATTCTGGGCAGCAATGACAGTGAAATAAAGCTGACAACAAAGCCCTCCGTTATTCTTATGGTCGGCGTAAACGGCGTCGGCAAGACCACAACCATCGGCAAGCTTGCAACCCGCTACACCGAGGAGGGCAAGAACGTTCTTCTCTGCGCAGGGGATACCTTCAGGGCCGCCGCTGCCGAGCAGCTTACAATCTGGGCCGAAAGAGCAAAATGCGGAATTGTAAAGCACGAGGAGGGCTCCGACCCCGCCTCCGTTGTATTCGACGGAATTGCCGCGGCTAAGGCAAGAGGCTGTGACGTTATCATCATCGACACCGCAGGACGCCTTCACAACAAGGCAAACCTTATGAACGAGCTGTCCAAAATCCGCAGAATCATAAGCCGTGAGCTCCCCGATGCCTGCGTTGAAACTCTTCTTGCGGTTGACGCAACAACAGGCCAGAACGGTCTTATTCAGGCAAAGAGCTTTAAAGAGGCCGCAGATATTACGGGCATTGTTCTTACAAAGCTTGACGGCACAGCCAAGGGAGGCATTGTCCTTGCAATTGCAGATGAGCTCTCCCTTCCCGTTAAGCTTATCGGCGTAGGCGAGGCAAAGGACGACCTTCTCCCCTTTGAGCCCGAGGGCTATGTCAAAGAGCTTCTTGCATGAGGTGGATGCCGTGAAGCTTGTTCTTGCATCAAACAACAAAAAGAAGCTTGCCGAGATGAGGGAGATTCTCTCCTCCGCAGGCTTTGAGGTTCTCTCTCAGGCCGAGGCAGGCTGTGACTTCGAGGCCGAGGAAAACGGCACGACCTTTGCGGAGAACGCATACATTAAGGCAAAGGCCGCCATGGACGCATGCTCCATGCCCGCAATTGCGGACGACAGCGGTCTCTGTGTTGAAGCCCTTGGGGGCGAGCCGGGAGTATACTCCGCCCGCTATTCCGGAAGCCACGACCACAGCGATGCACAGAGAAACGAATATCTTCTTTCAAAGCTGGAGGGCGTTTCCGACAGAAGGGCGAAGTTCGTCTGCTCCATCGCCTGCTGCTTCCCCGACGGAAGAGTAATAAGGGCCGAGGGCGAATGCCACGGTGAAATCGGCTTTGAGCCGAAGGGTGAAAACGGCTTTGGCTACGACCCTCTTTTCATAATGGCCGATTACCCCGGAAGAACAATGGCGGAAATAAGCGCCGAGGAAAAGAACGCTGTTTCCCACAGGGGAAGAGCACTGAATAAATTCAAGGAGGAGTTACTTAAATAATGCTTACAAGCAAACAGAGAGCCTATCTGCGCTCACTTGCTCTCAAAGAGGAGCCCATTGTCATCATCGGCAAAAACGGCATCGGCGAGAATCTTATACAGCAGGTTCAGGACGATTTAAGAGCCCGCGAGCTCATCAAATGCAAGGTTCTTGAAAACTCCATGCTGACAGCAAAGGAAGCTATGGAAAGCCTTTGCGAAATCTGCAGGGCCGAGCCCATTCAGGCCATCGGCAGTAAATTCGTTCTCTACAAACGCAATGAAAAGGAACCCAAAATAGTTCTGCCTAAAAAGGATAAGAAGTAATATGCGTGTTTTAGTATACGGAGGAACCTTTAATCCGCCCCATCTGGGCCACAGACATTGCCTTGTCGGGGCAATAGCAGACCTGTGCCCTGACAGGACCATCGTTATTCCAGATTATCTGCCGCCTCATAAGGAGCTGTCTCTTAAGGACTATGACCCTGCAGACAGACTCCATATGACCCGCCTTGCCTTCTCGGACATTGCCTCTATAAGCGATACGGAGATTAAGCGCGGTTCCCGCAGCTATACCTCCGATACTCTCACAGAGCTTAAGGAGGAATATCCGGAGGACACCCTCATCTTCCTTATGGGAACGGATATGTTTATGTCCATCGACCGCTGGGTACGCCCGGAGGTCATTATGGAAAAGGCAGAGCTTGCCGTTCTTGCAAGGAACACGGATGAGGAGCATATTCTTGCCGAAAAGGCCGCCTTCCTGAAGGAGAAATTCGGGGCGGTCTGCCATGTAATAGGCGGAAGACCCTTCCCCTGCTCCTCAAGTGAAATAAGGGAAAAGCTTCCCGAAAGGGAGGGCGCGGAGCTTCTTGACGAGAAGGTTTATGCCTATATTATCAAAAAGCGTCTTTATTCTGCCCGCCCGGATTTCGTATGGCTGAGGAAGAAGGCTCTTTCCTATCTGAAACCCAAACGCATTCCCCATGTTCTCGGAGTTGAGGGAGAGGCAAGGCGCCTTGCCCTTAAGTGGGGCGAGGACCCCGACACCGCCGCCGAGGCAGGCCTTCTCCACGATGTAACCAAGAAATTAAATTTGGAAGAGCATTTGAAATTGGTGGAGAAGTATGAGCAAAATTTCGAAAGGCTCCTCCACGCACCCACGGTTCAATACATTTCAAGGGAGATTTTCGGGGTCGATGATGAGGTATTCTCCGCCATTTACAAGCACACCTGCGGCGATGAGAATATGACTCTTCTGGAAAAAATAATCTATCTTGCCGATTATGTTGAGCCAAACCGTGACTTTGAGGGCGTAAATGAGCTTCGTGCCCTCTGTTACGAGGATATTGACAAGGCAATGCTTCTGGGCCTTACAATGACTCTTGAGGAAATCTCCTCCAAGGGCTACGAGCCTCACAGAAGAAGCCTTAAGGCAGCGGAATATTACAGGAAGCTCACGGAAGGCAGATAAGCTTTTTCTGCCACCACGCATTATAAGCGGAAAGGAAGATATAATATGTTAGCTCCTCTTGAAATAGCAAAGCTATGCGCAAAGACCATGGATGACAAGCTGGGAAGAGATATTAAAATTCTCAAGACAGCCGAGCTCACCACTCTTGCCGATTACTTCGTAATCTGCTCTGCAACCTCCACAACTCAGATTAAGACTCTCGCCGATGCCGTTGAGGCAGCCCTTGAAACAGCAGGCGAGCAGATTCACCACAGAGAAGGCTACCGCGACGGCGGCTGGGTCCTTCTTGACTACTCCAGCGTTGTTGTTCACATCTTCAACGACGAAACAAGAGATTTCTACAAGCTTGAGCACAAATGGGCAGATGCCGAGGAAGTTTCCGTCGACTGAGCACCATATAAATCCGATAATAAATTTTTAGAAATATAAAGAGAGAAAAAACATGAAGTACGATTTTGCCGCAATTGAGAAAAAATGGCAGAAGGTATGGGACGAAAAGAAGCCCTACGCAGCCGTAAACGGCTCCGATAAGCCCAAGTGCTACGGTCTTATCGAGTTCCCCTATCCCTCCGGACAGGGACTCCACGTCGGTCACCCCCGCCCCTTCACCGCAATTGACATCGTATCCAGAAAGAAGAGAATGGACGGCTACAACGTTCTCTTCCCCATCGGCTTCGATGCCTTCGGTCTCCCCACGGAGAACTACGCAATAAAGAATCACATTCATCCTGCAATCGTAACAAAGAAGAACATCGAAAACTTCACATCCCAGCTCAAGATGCTGGGCTACGGCTTTGACTGGGACCGCTGCATTGACACCACCGACCCCAAGTATTACAAGTGGACTCAGTGGATTTTCCTTCAGCTCTTCAAGAAGGGCCTTGCCTACAAGACCACCATGCCCGTTAACTGGTGCACCTCCTGCAAGTGCGTTCTTGCAAACGAGGAGGTTGTCAACGGCGTATGCGAGCGCTGCGGCAGTGAGGTTGTCCGCAAGGAAAAGAGCCAGTGGATGCTTGCAATAACCAAGTACGCCCAGCGCCTTATCGATGACCTTGACAGCCTTGACTACATCGAGCGCGTTAAGATTCAGCAGAAGAACTGGATTGGCCGCTCCACCGGTGCAGAGCTTAACTTCGACACCACCGTCGGAAAGAAGCTCACCGTATTCACCACCCGCCCCGATACTCTCTACGGCGCAACCTATATGGTTATCGCACCCGAGCACGCCTTTGTAAAGGAAAACAGAGAGAAGATTACAAACATTGAGGCTGTTGATGCCTATATCGCCGAGGCCGCAAAGAAGTCCGACTTTGAGCGCAGTGAGCTTGCCAAGGAGAAGACAGGCGTTCAGCTTGAAGGCATAAAGGCAATTAACCCCATTACAAAGAAGGAAATCCCCATCTTCATCTCCGACTACGTCCTCGTAACCTACGGTACCGGCGCTATCATGGCCGTTCCCGCCCACGATGACAGAGACTGGGAGTTTGCAAAGAAGTTCGGCTGCGAAATAGTCGAGGTTGTTGCCGGCGGCGATGTCCAGAAGGAAGCCTTCACGGTTAAGGACGACAGCGGCATTATGGTTAACTCCGGCTTCCTCAACGGAATGACCGTAAAGGAGGCCATACCCGCAATGATTAAGTGGGTATGCGAAAACGGAATCGGCGAGGAAAAGGTTAACTACAAGCTCCGTGACTGGGTATTCTCCCGTCAGCGTTACTGGGGCGAGCCCATTCCCCTTGTTTACTGTGAGAAGTGCGGCTGGGTTCCCGTTCCCGAATCCGAGCTCCCCATTGTTCTTCCTCAGGTTGACTCCTATGAGCCCACCGATGACGGCGAGTCCCCCCTCTCCAAGATGACCGATTGGGTTAACACCACCTGTCCTCACTGCGGTGCCCCCGCAAAGAGAGAGACAGACACCATGCCCCAGTGGGCAGGCTCCTCCTGGTACTTCCTGCGCTATATGGACCCCAACAACGATGAGTGCCTTGTCTCCCCCGAGGCAGAGCAGTACTGGGGCCCCGTCGACTGGTACAACGGCGGTATGGAGCATACAACCCTCCACCTGCTTTATTCCCGTTTCTGGCACAAGTTCCTCTATGACATCGGCGTTGTTCACACTCCCGAGCCCTATGCCAAGCGTACAAGCCACGGTATGATTCTGGGCGAGGGCGGCGAGAAGATGTCCAAGTCCAGAGGCAACGTTGTAAACCCCAACGATATTGTCGACCAGTACGGCGCCGACACCATGCGCCTTCACATTATGTTCATCGGCGACTTCGAGAAGGCCGTTTCCTGGTCCAACGAGGCCGTTAAGGGCTCCAAGCGCTTCCTTGACAGATGCCTTAACCTTGTGGACAACGTCTCCGATTCTCTCGAGATAAGCCCCAAGAACGAGAGCATCATCCACAAGACCGTCAAGAAGGTTTCCGAGGATATTGAGGACCTTAAGATGAACACAGCCATCGCCGCACTTATGGCTATGGTAAACGAGTTCTACGCAAACGGAGTAACAAAGGGCGACCTTAAGTATCTTGTCCTTCTCCTCAGCCCCTTCGCACCTCACCTTGCGGAAGAGATGTGGGAGCTCCTCGGCTTTGCAGCCTCCAGCGGCAAGATGGCAATGCAGATGTCCTGGCCCACCTATGACGAGGCCAAGACCATTGACGCAAGCAAGGAAATCGCCGTTCAGGTCAACGGTAAGCTCCGCGGCACAGTTATCATTCCTCTTGATGCCGAAAACGACGAGGTTGTAAAAATTGCCCTCGCCAACGAAAAGGTTTCCAAGTTTATAGGCGATGCGGATATCGTAAAGACCATCGTTGTAAAGAACAAGCTTGTTAACCTCATCATTAAGCCCAAGGCATAATCGCATATCCCAAAAGGGTATTTACGGATAATAACAACAAAAGAGCCCTCCCTTTTGCCCTTGCTTTTTAAGTTTTTATCTTAAAAAAGTATTGACATGGGGGCTCTTTGCCGTTATAATAACACTGTTAGCCATGTTTATATATGTGGCCCTTATAAACGCGCATTGAATGCGTGTGTGGAGGGAGTGAAAATAAATGTCTGAAATCTACGTCAAGGAAGGCGAATCTCTGGACAATGCTCTTAAGAGATTCAAGCGCAGCTGTGCAAAGGCAGGCGTTCTTGCCGATCTTCGCAAGAAGGAGTTCTACCAGAGCCCCAGTGTCAAGCGCCGCAAAAAGAGCGAGGCTGCCCGCAAGAACAAGAACAAGGGCAAGAGATTCTATTAATCTCCGAACCTCTCTGTTAAGTTAATTAACGAATTACACCCGCCTGTATAAGGCGGGTGTTTTTTGTTTTTGCTATTGTTATTTGCAGAAGTAAACTTAAAGTCCGTCCCCGGGAAAATCGTTTCGGATACTTAAAGCCACGCACAATCCCCTTCTGTAGGGCGCAGATTCCCATCTGCGCCGAAAGGGAGGGTTTTAAGGCGAGGAAGAGGCTGAGCGGTATAATAGAAAAGTGATTACAGTGTAATCGGCAAGGGGTGCGTTCATCGGGGATTTCGGAAAATCCGACAGGCGGGACGTCGGGACGCCGTCCCCTACGAAGGGCACATTCAACGAAAGATTTCAAATTATCCAACAGGCGGGACGTCGGGACGCCGTCCCCTACGGAGGGCAATCTCATCGAACAATTGCAAAAAGCCATTCCCGGCAAGGGTGCGGATAAGTGGGTGCGTTGAATTATTAGATATTTTTATATTTCTTCAATTTTATGCTTGCATTCCTATCCCTTATGTGCTATTATCTATTCACTAAGTTAATAAAGTCCCTTTGAGGCGGCCGGAAGCCTTACGTATTTTGATGACCGGTCTGCGGAGGGGACTCCGGAGAAGTCCGCTTATATAAGCGGGTGCCGAAGGTGCAAGAGGCTTTTTAATAAAGTCTCGAATCTCTCAGGCAAAAGGACGGAGACGGCTTAATAAGGCTTATAAAAATGGCTTTATTTCCGCTTTTTCGTCGCTTTTCCGCTTAAACCGGAAAGGCGCTTTTTTATTTTCCGTTAATTAAAAACATTCACATAAAGAGGAGATTACTTAAAATGGTTGAAGAAAGCATGCGATACATAAGCGCATATGACCCCGAAATTGCAAAGATACTCCAGCTTGAGCTTAACCGCCAGAGAAATAACATTGAGCTCATCGCTTCCGAGAACCTTGTTTCTCAGGAGGTTATGGCAGTTATGGGCTCCGTCCTCACAAACAAGTACGCAGAGGGCTACCCCGGACACAGATACTACGGTGGCTGCGAGTATGTTGATATGGCAGAAAACGTCTGCATTGAGAGAGCAAAAATAATCTTCGACGCACACTTTGCAAACGTACAGGCACACTCCGGTTCTCAGGCAAACTACGCCGTTTACCTTGCCCTGTGCACGCCCGGCGATACCGTTC
>JAKSPP010000035.1 GCA_024404735.1 Oscillospiraceae bacterium
TTTTCTTTCTCGGACCTTTATTCGGATACAAATCAATGTTTGCGGGGCATAATCTTTTTATGCATCTTATAAACCCGCTTATGGCACTGGGCGCATTTTTCCTTCCCTGCTGCGGAGAGAAGCTCAGCCCCCTTAAGGCTCTCTGGGGACTTTCACCCGTTGCGGTATACGGCTCGGTATATCTGTATACGGTTGTAATAAAGGAAATATGGCCCGACTTTTACGGCTTTAATATGGGAGGACGATGGTATATCTCATACCCTGTTATGATGCTTTTCACCATTGCCCTGAGCCTCGGTCTGAACAGGCTCAGAAACTTTATTATCCGTAAATCAAAATAACACATAAATAAATAACACGGCAGCGAGAAATAATTTGCCAGAAATCACACAAGAACAAAAAATGGAAAAAGGAATTAAAAAATATTTCGGTACAAAGGCCTTCTATGCCTCTGTCATGGGCATTGCCATTCCGATGATTATCCAGAATGTCATCACGAACTTCGTAAACATGCTGGACAACATTATGGTCGGACAGATAGGTACTGCCCAGATGAGCGGCGTTTCGATTGTAAACCAGCTGCTCTTCGTATTTAACCTCTGCATTTTCGGTGCTACTGCAGGCGCAGGCATTTTCACCGCTCAGTATGCCGGCTCCAAGGACTGGAAAAATGTCAGAAACACACTTCGCTTCAAGCTTATATCCGTTGTTCTTATCTCCGCTGTGGGAATATGCATTCTCAGCTTCTTCCTTGAGCCTCTTGTGGGGCTTTATCTTAAGGGCGAAGGCACAAAAGAGGATGCCGAGATGTTCCTCGCCTACGGAAAGGATTATTTTAAGATAATAGTAATAGGTCTTCTTCCCTTTGCCCTTTCCAATGCCTATGCCGGAAATCTCCGAGAAACCGGAAACACCGTTGTTCCCATGGCAGCGGGTCTGACAGCTGTATTTGTAAACCTTATTCTGAACTATGTTCTTATATTCGGACACCTCGGAGCTCCCGCAATGGGCGTCCGCGGAGCTGCTTTGGCAACGATTATCTCACGCTTCGTTGAGCTTGGAATAGTGGCCGTGTGGTCACATACCCATCCCGACAAAGTCCCGTACATTAAGGGCCTTTACAAGGGCTTCGGCATTCCCCCGGAGCTTTGCAAGAAGATTATCCTCAAGGGCATGCCTCTTCTTGCAAACGAAACCATCTGGTCTATCGGCGTAACCATACTCAATCAGAGCTACTCCTACCGCAGCCTTGATGTCGTATCCGCAATAAATATCTCAAGCACAATCTGGGGTGTATTCAGCGTCTTCTTCCTCACCATGGGAAATGTTGTGGGAATATATATGGGCCATCATCTGGGAGCCGGAGACAGCAGAGAGGACATTCTTGACCTCAATAAAAAGCTGACCGCCTTTGCAGTTGCCGTCTGCCTTGTATTTGCACTTGTTCTCGGATTACTGTCCGGCATCTTCCCCAGAATCTACAACACTACCGAATCCGTACGCTCACTTGCAAGGGCCTTTATTATCGTCGGTGCGGTCATGATGCCCTTTAACTCCTTTACAAACGCCTGCTACTTTACTCTGAGAAGCGGCGGAAAGACTGTTATAACCTTCATTTTCGACAGTGGCTTCGTCTGGTGCCTCTGCGTACCTCTGGCATGGTTCTTAAGCCGAAAGACTGCCCTGCCCATTATTCCCCTGTACGCCATAATCAACGCACTGGACATTATCAAGTGTATTCTGGGCTCTATTATGGTTAAGAGAGGAAGCTGGATTCAAAATCTTTCTGTAGCAAAATAACCAAAAATTTATTTTAAAAAACGCACATTTCGAAATCGGAGCAATTCGGAATGTGCGTTTTTTCATTTTCGGAGGTGCTTTTCCCTCAAAAAAATCCAAGAATTGCGTGTTTTGCATATGTTACAAGGCTTTGGAGCTTCCATCAACAAATTGTATCGTAAATGTAATATTTTTACATACAACCACAATATATAGTGTTGTCCTCTTGACTAAGGCATCAAAATATGCTATTATTCTGAAGCTGTCATAATAGAGTAAGAGAGGAAAACTGTGACTTATGGGAATTATCTTGGCCGGAATGCAGAAGCTGTCACTTCTGGACTTCCCCGGGAAGATGGCCTGCGTGGTATTTACACGGGGCTGTAATTTCCGCTGTCCCTACTGTCACAACGCACTTCTCCTCTCTCCGGGTGACAATATCACCGAGGAAGAAATACTGGGCTATCTTAAGAAAAGAACAGGTGTTCTCGAGGGCGTTGTTGTATCAGGCGGCGAGCCGACACTTCACTCCTCTCTTCCGGAGTTTATGGGAAAGCTTAAAGCCCTCGGGCTTTATACCAAGCTGGACACAAACGGAAGTAATCCCGGGCTTCTTAAAAGGCTTGTTTCCGAGGGTCTTGCAGACTATGTTGCCATGGACATCAAGAATGCACCCGCATACTACGAAATGACCGCAAAGCCTTTTTCCGACTATATGGAACAGATTGAGGAAAGTAAGGCGTTTTTAATGGAGGGCAATTGCGATTACGAATTTCGCACCACTGTTGTAGGTCAGCTGCACAGCCCGGACGCAATGAGGGAAATCGGAAAATGGATTTTCGGTGCAAAAGCCTATTACCTCCAGAAATACAAATCAACCGACGGAGTTCTTTCACCCGAGGGGCTGACTCCGCCAAGCGATGAAGAGCTGCGCGCTCTTCGGGATATCGTAAAAGAGTTTATACCGAGTGTAAAAATCAGAGGAGAAGAGTAAAAAAGGAGAAGACCATGTACCAGATTATCAAGAGAGACGGAAAGGTTGCGGATTTTGACCTTTCAAAAATAGCAAATGCCATTAAAAAAGCCTTTGATGCTACCAATACAGAGTACAATGACAGTGTTATAGATTTTCTTGCAATCCGCGTTTCGGCAGATTTTCTTCCCAAAATAAAGGACGGCTTCATTGCCGTTGAGGATATTCAGGACTCCGTTGAGTCCGTTCTTTCCCGCGGCGGCTACGACGCAGTTGCAAAGGCATATATTCTCTACCGCCGTCAGCGTGAAAAGCTCCGTAATATGAAGTCCACCTATCTGGACTACACAGAAACCGTCAACAACTACCTCAAGGTTCTCGACTGGCGTGTCAAGGAGAACTCCACCGTTACTTACTCTGTCGGCGGACTTATCCTCTCCAACTCCGGTGCCATAACCGCAAACTACTGGCTGAGCGAGGTTTATGACGAGGAAATTGCAAATGCCCACAGAAACTGCGATATTCATCTCCATGACCTCTCCATGCTGACAGGCTACTGCGCAGGCTGGAGTCTTAAGCAGCTTATTCAGGAGGGTCTCGGCGGCATTCCCGGAAAGATTACCTCCTCCCCCGCAAACCACCTCTCCACCCTCTGCAACCAGATGGTTAACTTCCTCGGAATTATGCAGAATGAGTGGGCAGGCGCACAGGCATTCTCCTCCTTCGATACCTACCTTGCCCCCTTTGTTAAGGTTGATAAGCTCACCTTCAAGGAGGTCAAGCAGTGCATTCAGTCCTTTGTCTACGGCGTAAACACTCCCTCCCGCTGGGGCACTCAGGCTCCCTTCTCCAATATTACTCTTGACTGGGTTATACCCAATGACCTCAAGAACCTTCCCGCAATTATCGGCGGAAGAGAGATGGACTTCACCTACGGCGATTGCGTTGAAGAGCAGAAGATGGTTAACAAGGCATTTATTGAGATTATGCTGGAGGGCGATGCAAACGGCAGAGGCTTCCAGTACCCCATCCCCACCTACTCCATCACCCGCGACTTTGACTGGTCTCCCACCGAGAACAACAAGCTTCTCTTTGAGATGACCTCCAAGTACGGCACCCCCTACTTCTCCAACTACATCAACAGTGATATGGAGCCCAGCGATGTCCGTTCCATGTGCTGCAGACTCCGCCTTGACCTCCGTGAGCTCCGCAAGAAATCCGGCGGCTTCTTCGGAAGCGGTGAGTCCACCGGCTCCATCGGCGTTGTTACAATCAATATGCCCAGAATTGCCTACCTTGCGGCAAACGAGGAGGATTACTTCAAGCGTCTTGATAAGGTTATGGACATTGCCGCACGAAGCCTCAAAACAAAGCGTGATGTTATAACCAAGCTTCTTGATGAGGGTCTTTACCCCTACACCAAGAGATATCTCGGAACCTTCGCAAACCACTTCTCAACAATCGGTCTTGTCGGTATGAACGAGGCGGGACTCAACGCCAACTGGGTTCGCTGCGACATGACCCACGAGGAGTGCCAGGAGTTTACAAAGCGCACCTTAAACCATATGAGAGAGCGTCTCTCCGACTATCAGGAGATGTACGGTGACCTCTACAACCTTGAGGCAACACCTGCCGAGTCCACCTCCTACCGCCTTGCCAAGCATGATACAGAGCAGTTTTCCGACATCATTACAGCAGGCGACGGCTCCGGCACTCCCTACTACACAAACTCCAGCCATCTGCCTGTCGGTTACACCGATGATATTTTCACCGCTCTCGACATTCAGGATGAGCTTCAGACCCTTTACACCTCCGGTACGGTCTTCCACGCATTCCTCGGTGAGAAGCTGCCCTCCTGGGAGGCTGCGGCAAAGCTTGTTCGTACCATTGCAGAAAACTACAAGCTTCCCTACTACACCATTTCCCCCACCTACTCCATCTGCAAGAACGACGGATACCTCAGAGGTGAGGAATTCACCTGTCCCCACTGCGGTGAAGCTGCCGAGGTTTACAGCCGCATAACCGGCTACTACAGACCCGTTAAGAACTGGAACGCAGGAAAGACTCAGGAATACAGAGACAGACTTGAGTACAATGTTGAGACCTCAAAGCTTACACACAACGGTCCCCTTAACGCCGACTGTTGCTGCTGCGGAAACGAAGGTGCCGTTGTATCTGCACCTCAGGAGATGACCCTTCTCTTCAAGACCGCAACCTGCCCCAACTGCCGTGTTGCAATAAGCTATCTTGACAAGGCCGGTATTAAGTACACCGAGGTCCTTGCCGACGACCCGAACAACCTTGAGCTTGTAGAGAAATACGAAATCAGACAGGCCCCCACTCTTGTACATACATACGGCGGAATATTCGAGAAATATGCCGGTGTATCCGATATAAGAGGATACATTGCAAAAGTAAGCGGCTGACATAAATTAAAAGCTGCAATACTCCCCGCCATAAACCGGCCGGGGAGTATTGCAGCATAAGGGAGAAAACTATGTATTATGATATTATTGTGGCGGGAGGCGGAATAGCAGGCCTTACCGCCGCTGTATACGGAAAAAGAGCCGGAAAAAGCGTCCTTGTAATCGAGAAGGAAGCCTTCGGCGGACAGATAACAGCCTCTCCTCTGGTTGAAAACTATCCCGCCCTCGGGCCTGTTTCCGGAACAGAGCTTGCAGATAAGCTTCTGCAGGGAGCCCTGGATGCCGGAGCGGATATTGAGCTTGACGAAATCGTATCTGCCGACCTGGGCGGAGAGACTAAGAAAGTAAAGACAGCCTTTGGAGGGGAGTTTGAGTCAGGTGCTTTTATTATCGCAACAGGCTCAAAGCACAGGCACCTGGGCTTCCCCGGTGAGGAGGAGTATTCCGGAAACGGAATAAGCTTCTGCGCCGTATGTGACGGAGCCTTCTACAAGGGACAGGATGTTGCAGTTGCCGGAGGCGGAAATACAGCCCTTCAGGAGGCCGTTTATCTCTCCGAGATTTGCAAAAGCGTTACTCTTATTCACAGAAGAGACAGCTTCAGAGGTGAGGAAAAGCTCGTCGGGACTCTGAAGTCCAGAGGAAACGTACGCTTTGTTATGGGAGCAAATATAGTACGCGCCTTCGGTGAAAAGAGCCTTGAGGGCATTGAAATTTCCGCAGGGGGAGTTAATGAGAGCCTTCCCGTAAAAGCCCTTTTCGTTGCCGTCGGCAGAGACCCGGACCTCAATATTTTTGCCCCCTTCTTAAGCAGAAGTGAGGACGGCTACGCTCTTTCCGGAGAGGACTGCAAAACAGAACTGCCCGGAGTATTTGTTGCCGGGGACTGCAGAAAGAAGGCCGTATATCAGCTTACAACCGCAGCATCCGACGGAGCTGTGGCCGCACTGGCTGCCGTAAGCTATTTAAGCTGAGGCTTACACCGGAATAAAAATAAATTTCGCTTGTAATCCGTATCTTTTTACATTATAATGGAAAGGTACGGATTTTTTTGGTCCCTGCCTTCCATTAGGGCAGCGGGCGGAAAGGAATAAAACTATGGAAAAGAAACCCTATTACATCTCAACGGCTATTGCATACACCTCTGCAAAGCCTCACATCGGAAATACCTATGAAATCGTTCTGGCAGACTCTATCGCAAGATATAAGAGAATGACAGGCTACGATGTATATTTCCAGACCGGAACCGATGAGCACGGCATTAAGATTCAGCAGAAGGCAGAGGCCGCCGGAATCACCCCTCAGGAATATGTTGACAATGTTGCGGGAGAGATTCATAAAATCTGGGATTTAATGAACACCACCTATGACAAATTCGTCCGCACAACGGATGAAGAGCATATGAAGAAGGTTCAGCGCATCGTCAAAAAGATGTATGACAAGGGCGATATATATAAAGGAAAATATGTCGGAGAATACTGCACTCCCTGCGAGCGCTTCTGGACAGAGAGCCAGCTTAAGGACGGCAAGTGCCCCGATTGCGGACGCGACTGCGTAGAGGCAGAGGAAGAGGCTTATTTCTTCAAAATGAGCAAGTACGCAGATAAGCTTATGCAGTACATTGAGGACCACCCCGAGTTCATTCAGCCCGAGAGCAGAAAGAACGAGATGGTAAACAACTTCCTCAAGCCCGGTCTTTCCGACCTATGCGTATCCAGAACAAGCTTCACCTGGGGCATCCCCGTTGATTTTGCCCCCGGCCATGTTGTTTACGTATGGCTTGATGCACTTACAAACTACATTACCTTCTGCGGCTATGATCCCGACGGAAACCACGACGAGCATTATAAGAAGTTCTGGCCCGCAGACCTTCACCTTATAGGAAAGGACATCATACGCTTCCACACTCTTTACTGGCCTATATTCCTTATGAGCATGGAAGAGCCCCTGCCCAAGCAGGTATTCGGACATCCCTGGCTTCTTGTTGGAGGCGGAAAAATGTCCAAGTCTCTGGGCAATGTTATTTACGCCGATGACCTTGTTGAGCTTTTCGGCGTTGATGCTGTAAGATACTTCGTCCTGCACGAGATTCCCTTTGCAAACGACGGTGTTATGACCTATGAGCTCATTATCGAAAGAGTCAACTCCGAGCTTGCAAATATTCTCGGAAACCTTGTTAACAGAACAATTGCCATGAGCGAGAAGTATTTCGGCGGAGAAATCATGAGTCCGGAATACACCGAGGAGCTTGACGAGGAGCTTAAGAGCATTGCTCTCTCTCTGCCTGCAAGGGTTGAGGCAAAGATGGATACTCTCCATGTTGCCGATGCAATCGATGAAATTTTCGTTCTTCTTCGCAGAGCAAACAAGTACATCGACGAGACAACTCCCTGGGCCCTTGCAAAGGATGAGGACAAAAAGCCCAGACTGGGAACCGTTCTCTATAATCTTCTTGAGGCCATTCGTTTTGCCGGCATAATGCTTGAGCCCTATCTTCCCGACACATCAAAGAAGATTCTGGAGCAGCTTAATATCGCAAACGGCGGTGTTGAGTCTCTCTCTTCCTTCGGCGGAATGCCCGTTGGCGGCAAGCTCGGAAAGGCCGAAATTCTTTTCCAGCGTCTTGATGCGGAAAAGAAGATGGAGGAAATCAATGCCATCAACGCCGAAAAGGCAAAGGCAGCCATGCCCGCAGTTGAAACCGAGCCTCTCTCCGAGGAAAATATCGATTTCGAAACCTTCACAAAGTCCGATATGCGCGTTGTAAAGGTTAAGGACTGCGTCCCCGTCAAGAAGTCCAATAAGCTTCTTTGCTTTACCCTTGACGACGGAACAGGCACCGACAGGCAGATTCTCTCCGGAATTGCAGCCTACTATAAGCCCGAGGAGCTCATCGGAAAGACCCTGGTTGCCATCGTCAACCTGCCTCCCAGAAAGATGATGGGCAAGGATTCCTGCGGTATGCTTATTTCCGCGGTTCGCAAGGAGCGCGGTGAAGAGAAGCTGAATCTTCTTATGCTTGATGACAGCATTCCCGCAGGCTCAAAGCTCTGCTGACGCATTATAGGAATTATAATACGCCTGCCGGCTTTCGCCGTCGGGCGTATGGAATTTATTACGGCATTTAATATTATAAGTTAGGAGATTGTATAAGGCCGTGCTTAACGTTAATCATGTTACAAAAAAATACGGCAAGCTTCTTGCGTGCAATGATGTCAGCTTCCACCTTGACAAAGGAAGCGTAACCGTCCTTCTGGGACCAAACGGAGCCGGAAAAAGCACTATTATGAAATCCATAATAGGCCTTCTCAAATACGACGGTGAAATTACCGTTGATTCGCATTTCAACAAAACAAGCGAGGCAAGAAGAATTCTGGGATACATTCCCGAAATGCCCTCTCTTTACCCCAACCTGACCGTATCCGAGCATATGGAATTTCTTGCAAGAGCCTATCGCCTCAGCGATTACAAAGAGAAGGCAAACTGCCTTCTTGAGATGTTCGAGCTTTCGGACAAGAAAAAGAAATTCGGAGATGAGCTTTCCAAAGGTATGCAGCAGAAGCTGAATATTTGCCTGGGACTTCTTCCCGAGCCCGGTCTTCTCCTTCTTGACGAGCCTATGATAGGACTTGACCCGCACGCAATAAAGCAACTTAAGACTCTTATTGAGGAAATGAGAAGTTCCGGAAAGACCATGCTTATCTCCACTCACATCATCGACAGTGTTGATATGCTCTGGGACCGCACAATAATAATGCAGAACGGCTGCGTTAAGGCAAACATTACAAAGGCTGAGCTTGATGCCTGCGGAAAAACCCTTGAGGAGCTTTTCTTTGAGGTTACCGAAGGAATCAACCCCGATGACGCAAAAGCCGCTCCCGGTGAGGAGGCACAGGGCAGAGAGGAGGCCGAAGTCAGATGAGGCTTTTCGGCTACTATGCCCTGCACACTTTCAAAAACCAGCTTAAAAAGCTCTTCAAGACCTGGGTTGTTATCTTCATTCTTGCCTGTATGCTTCTGGGCGGAATAGTCGGAGTCATTGCCGCCTCCGTTGCAGAACACGTTGATGAAGGCAAGGAAGAAGCGGATGTTGAGGAGATTATCGAGGAAGCAGCTCCCGATGACGGTATGACCGAAGAGGAAAGCCTTATGAGGAAGTATGATATGGTTGAGCTTATCGGCGGAGCCGTCATACTGGGCCTTATTATCTTTATGGCATACAAGGCAGACACGAGCGGAAGCAAAATCTTTCTGCCCGCCGATGTCAACCTGCTTTTTACCTCTCCTATGAAGCCACAGTCTGTTCTTATGTTCAGACTGACAACTCAGCTGGGCGCTGCAATAGTCGGAAGTATTTACCTTCTTTTCCAGCTTCCCAACCTGATTTTCAATCTCGGCATAAGCCTTTTCGGAGCCTTTGCGGTTATAGCCGCATGGATACTCGCACTTGTTATTTCAACACTCATCCAGGTTCTGATTTATGCCCTTGCATCCACGCACACGGAAATAAAAAAATACATAAGACCTGTTATCTATGCCATATGCTTCATTCTTGCCGGAGGCTTTGCCCTCAGTATCAGAAGAAACAGCGGCAGCGATGCCTCTTCTTACCTGAGCAGTGCCTTTGCCTTCTTTAACGGCAAAGCCACACGCTTCATCCCCTTCTGGGGCTGGATAAAGGGCTTTATGCGTTTCTCCATAGAAGGAAATATCGTTCCCGCAGCGATACTTTTCGTTCTTACCGTCCTCGGTGCTGTGGCTCTTCTTATGGTAATTCGCAGGCTCAAGCCCGATTTCTATGAGGATGCCATGGCAAAGAGCGAGGAAACAGCCAAGCTTCTGGAGGCTTCATCCTCTGAAAAGACCACAAATATTGTAAAACAGCGCAAAAAAGACAGAAGCGATAAGCTTAAACGCGACGGTATGAATCGCGGCTGCGGTGCAAATGTATTTTTCTACAAAAATATGTATAACCGCTTCCGTTTTGCACATCTGGGCTTTTTCACCAAAACCATGGAAACCTATCTCGCCGCAGCGCTGATTGTAGGGGCACTGTCCCGTTTCGTTTTTGAAATAAACAGTGTTGTTATCGTTGCTCTGGCACTGGCGGTTATGAGCTTTTTCCGGGCTATGGGTAATCCTCTTGAAGAGGATACCAATATGGATTACTTTATGCTCATTCCCGAGAAAACCACGGCAAAGCTCTTCTATTCCCTTCTGGGAAATGCAGTATCCTGTTTTCTTGACCTTCTTATCCCCCTTGTTGCAGGCGCCCTGATGGCAGGTGCAAATCCCTTCAGCGCACTTTTATGGGTATTCTTCATTCTTTCCGTTAACCTTTACGCCACAACAGTCGGTGCTTTTATTGCCCATTCTGTTCCCGTATCTGCCGGAAAAACCATAAAACAGATTGTGCAGATAATGTTCATTTACTTCGGCCTTATTCCCGATATTGCAATAATTGCCATTGCATTTATCGCAGACCATCTTTTTATCGGCATTATCATTGCCGCCGTTCTGAACCTTGGCCTCTGCACAGCCTTCTTCTTCCTTACGGCCGTTTTCCTTGAGCCAAAGGGCGGAAATATGAAGTACACCTTCAAGTAATACTTAAGGTACATAAATGTGCCTTATACAATGAATATTTAAACAAAAAACTGCTGCAGCCTTTAATAAAGCTGCAGCAGTTTTTTTTGCTAAATTGGGTTATTTACCAGAAAGATTGCATTGGATTTACGAAAGCATATTACTTAACTATATACTTCATAAATCTCATAATGAGGGTTGCGGCCTGAGCGCGGGTTGCAGTGCCCTGAGGGCTTATTGCAGTATCACTTGTGCCCTTAATAAGGCCTGTGGACACCGCCCACTGCATAGCTTCAAGAGCCCAGGAGCTTATGTCTTCGGCATCATCGAAGCCGGAAAGGTCTGCCCTTGCGCTTGTGTCAAGGCCGAGCTTCTGTGCGTATCTGTACAGCATAACAACGAGCTGCTCACGGGTGATGGCGCTTTCCATGGCACTGCCGTCGGAAACGCCGCTTTCCATCGCCCACTCACGTCCCTTTTCGTACCAGGTGTCCCCGCCGACAACATCCGCACCGTCAATGCGTGCAAGCATGGTTACGAGCATTGCACGGCTGAGGTCGAGATTCGGAGAGAAGGTATCTGCACCTGTGCCGTTCATAATACCCTTGCCGCTTACGTAGTAAACCGCATCGTAGTCCCATGCATTTTCTGCAACATCGCTGCCTTCGACGGGCTTTACGCCAAGCTCCTCCAGTGCCTTTTCTGCTGCAAGAAGAGTTTCATAATTGCTTACAAGCTTTTTCTGAGCATCGGTGAGAGCATCATAAGCCTCACGGGCAGCCTTAATTGCCCCGGCACTTTCCTCTGTTACCTCACCTATTGCATCAATGGCGGCAATAACAGCGGCGGCAGCCTCCTGATCAGGGTTGCGGGTGATTACATCACCTGCGTTAACGCCCTGCTTTGCAAGCCACTCTACAGCAGCATTGT
>JAKSPP010000036.1 GCA_024404735.1 Oscillospiraceae bacterium
ATAATTCCTTTGATTTTTCGTGTGAAAGGAAGGGCGTTTTCCTCTGCGGTGAGGTAACAGGCCTTCCCCTGATGGAGTCAATGGCATCATCAAGAAGACTCTCCAGAATAATAGAGGCCTATGTCCAGACGGGAAGAACAGAACTCCCCAGTGAGGACAGGAGTATAGTCCGCTGTGAGGGGCATCTGATGCCTCCTCCCGAGGGCGCAGAGCTTCCTCCTGCGGTTAAGCCGGAGGGAGAGCTCTTCTCCAAAACCGAGGTTAAGGACGAGGCTGCCCGCTGTCTCGGCTGTGTCTGCAACGAGTGCTTCAGCGCCTGTGAGATGCTGGAAAAGTATAAGAAGACCCCCGCAAAGCTCTCTGCGGATATCTGCACAGACTCCAACACGGTTCCTCCCTTTACAAACTGCGAGGCAACAAGACAGACATACTCCTGCATGCAGTGCGGCCGTTGCAAGGAGGTCTGCCCCACCGGGGTGTCAATGGGCGACCTGTTTGCCTTCTCCAGAGAGGACAGACACAGACAGAATAAATGGGTGCCCGGTATGCACGATTTCTGGCTGCGTGAGCTCGAGTTTATGGGTAGCGAGGGCTTCTTTGCCTCTGCGGGAAAAAGCGGAAAGAGCTCATACGTGTTTTTCCCGGGCTGTAAGCTTTCCCAGACTATGCCGGAAACCACCGAAAAGGCATGGAGATATCTGGATGAAAAGCTCTCCTGCGGAATTATTCTCGGCTGCTGCGGAATTCCGGCCGCATGGGCGGGAGCAAAGCCCCTTCTTGATAAAAACAGTGAGCTTCTTGCCTCTGCTATGGAGCAGCTTGGGGCCGAGCGTATTGTCTGTGCCTGCCTGTCCTGTGTCAAGCAGCTGAAGAGCATTTTCCCGGAAAAGGAAATAATAACGATTTATGAGCTTCTTTCGGAGCTCGGCGTTCCCGGGGGCACTTTCCCCGTTCAAAAAGCTGCGGTATTTGATCCCTGTTCCTCACGTTATGAGGAAAATGCAAGGTCTGCCGTCAGAAAAATTGCGGGTGATATGAAGCTTGAGGCTTCTGAACTCGGCGGTAAAATAAAATGCTGCGGAAACGGCGGACATATGTATCTGGCCAACCCCGGTCTCTATGATAAAATCACCGAGGCAAGAGTCTCGGCCTCCGAGGACCCCTATCTTGTTTACTGTGCCAACTGCTACGAGGTGTTTAAGGCAGCGGGCAAGGAGAGCTACCACGTTCTTCCCGCAATCTTCTCACCGAAGGAGAATGCCCCGATACTTCCGGGCCTCGACAGTAAAAGGAATAACCATCTGGAGCTTAAGGCTATGCTTGCATCCGAATTAAAGGGAGAGAGCTTTTCTCCCGCCGCAAATCCCTGGGACGGAGTATCACTTTCCGTTGATGAGGCTGTTGCCCTTGAAATGGAAAAGAAGCTTATTTCAGGTGCGGATTTAAGAGAGCTTATTTATAAGGCAGAGGAGAATAAGGATTACTTCATTAATGCAGAAGGCGTCCGCATTGCCTGCCTTGTAAGAGAGGTTGTAACCGTCTGGTGCAGCTATGTACCCGGTGATACAAATGAGATTAAGAGTGTTTATTCTCACAGAATGCACTTTCTGGAGGAGGGAAACTGATGGCAGAGATTATTGAGGGTTTAGTTTGCGGTAAATGCGGTGTTAATGCCGTAAAGCGTCAGGTAACCTTCGACTATATGCGCAGAACCTTCGGTCACGAGGTTCCCGTATGCCCAAAATGCGGTAAGGTGTTCATTGCAAAGGAGCTTGCCGAGGGCAAAATGGCCGAGGTTGAGGTAATGCTGGAGGACAAATGAGCAAAGCATGTCCCGAAAATGCGCAGTTCTTCTCCTGCCCGGAGGAGGTGCGTCTTGAAAAGCTGAATGAGTCTCTCAAAAGAGCCTCGACTCTTCCTTTCTGGCGCGAAAAGCTTGAAGGGCTTCTTCCCCTTGAGAATCTTGCTTCTCTTTCGGCGCTCCCATTTTCCTCGGAGGAGGATATCATAGCCTGCGGCGAGAAGCTTACGGCTGTTTCCGCAACGGATATTAAAAGAGTGGTATCCCTGAGGACAAGCGGTACCAGCGGAAGAGTAAAAAGAATTTTCTTTACGGAAAACGATATAAAGCTTACACGCATCTTTTTCTCGGAAGGTATGGCCTGGCTGTGCGGAGAAGGGGATAAGGCAGCCATTCTTATGCCCGGCGTTTCTCCCGACGGTCTTTTTGACATTCTCTCAAAATCCCTTCTTGACATCGGAGTTAATGTCCTTCCGCCGGTATCCTCCGTTTCGGAGGCAGCCGATTTGCTTTCAAAGGAAAATCCCGATGTTATTATAGGCCTTCCCTGGTATGTAAGGCTCCTTTCCGTATGTCTGCCGGAGCTAAGCCCACGTTATGTTCTTCTTTCTGCCGATTATGTTCCCCGCAGCCTTAAAAAGCAGATTTCGGAAAACTGGGAATGTACGGTTGTGGAGCATTACGGTATGACGGAAACGGGTTACGGATTTGCTGTTGAATATCCAAAAAGTGGGATTATGTATCCGAGAAATAATGATTTCTGCTTTGAAATAATCAATACGGATACGTTTCTGCCTTGTAAAGTGGGGGAAGAAGGCGAAATCGTGATTTCTTCTCTCGGCAGAGAGGCCATGCCTCTTGTACGATACAGAACGGGCGATTTAGGCAGCTTTGATTACAAAAACGGTTTTCCTGTTTTAATTTACGCAAAGGGTAAGAAGGCTTTTTTTCCGGCAAGAGCCTATGAAGAAGCTCTCGCCCCTCTATCTTTCCTTGCAGATTTTCGTTTTACCGATGAAGGTGAAATGGAGGCCCTTATTCTCGGGGCGGAAAAGCCGGAGTATTCCGATGCTGTTTTATCGGCTCTTTCCCGGGCGGGATTGAAGCTGCCTGAAAAAATAATATTTTGTAATTTCCATGAAGAAGGAAAGCTGTTCTTTGCATCGAAGCGCAGTATGTGAGCAGTTTTTGGAATATGATATAAAAAAACGGCGGTATCCCATTCGGGATACCGCCGAAAAACTTTTTAGTTTAATTGTAGCTCTGAAGTAGTCCTTTACGTAGGGCATAAGAGCGATCTGACGAGCTCTCTTGATTGCCTCAGTAACCTCACGCTGATGCATAGCGCAGGCACCGGTTGCACGGCGGGGAAGAATCTTACCGCGCTCGGAAGTGAACTTGTTGAGCTTTGCAACATCCTTATAATCAACGAATGTGCTCTTTTCAACACAGAACTGGCAGACTTTTCTGCGTCTGTGCTGAGTCTTGTTGTTCTTATCAAAAGCCAAGGCTGTAACCTCCTATAATTATTTGAGTCCTCCTTCAATCAGAAGGGGAGAGATTCGTCCGTGTCGGACAGATTGGAATACCCACCGGATGTGGGAAGGGAATCGAAACCACCGTAGGAATTGCGGTCGGATGAGGGAGCAGCGGGTGCGCTCTGGTATCCGCCGTAGGAATTCTCCTCGCGGCTCTTCTTGCTTTCGCCGAAGTAAACATTGTCTGCGACAATTTCGGCGCTTTTGCGCTTGTTGCCGTCGCGGTCTGTCCAGTCTCTTATCTGGAGACGACCGGATACGACTGCCATAGAGCCCTTGGTGAAGTATCTGTTAACAAACTCACCGGTAGAACGCCATGCGACTACATCGATGAAGTCTGTCTGCTTTTCTCCACCCTCTCTGCCCTGGTAGTCTCTGTCAACTGCGACAGTAAAACTTGCAACGGGAACCTGAGACTGAGTGTAACGGAGCTCGGGGTCTCTTGTGAGACGGCCCATAACGATAATGTGGTTAAGCATAATGCAATAACCTCCGATTACTCAGCGCGAAGAGTGATAAGGCTGCGGAGAATATCATCGGTAATTCCGAGGACACGGTCGAGCTCAGCGGGGAACTCGGGAGCAGAAGTGAACTTGACGAGAACGTAGTAACCCTCGGAGAGGTAGTTGATTTCGTAAGCGAGCTTGCGCTTACCCATCTCCTCCATCTCGTCAAGAGTGCCGTTTGCCTCGACAAGAGCCTTGAACTTGGTAACGACTGCTGCAGTCTCTTCCTCAGAGAAGTTGGGGTTGATGATATACATGCACTCGTACTTTTCTACTGACTTTGCCATTTGTAAACCTCCTTCCGGACATATGGCCTGCTTAATGCAGGCAAGGATAGCTCGACTCAACATAGTCAAGCTCAAATATTATACACTAAAAAGAGGACTTGTCAAGGCTTTTTGACAAGTCCTCATAAAGTTTTTTAATTAATTACTTGCCGAGAACATCGCCGAGCTGCATAGCATAGGCGAGAGCTCTGCCGTAGCTGTTTCCGTTAAGAAGCAGGGGGTAGTCAACATGGTACATACCGCCTGCGGTGTTGCCGACAGCATAGAGGCCGGGGATAATCTTTGCATCTGCATCCATAACCTCAAGATTGGTTGTAACCTGAGCGCCGCCGAAAACGTCGAGAAGGGTGGGACCCCACTTAAGAGCATAGAAGGGACCCTGCTCGATGGAGGTGAGAAGCTCCTTGCGCTTACCGAAGTCGGTATCGTCACCGCTCTTTACGATTTCATTGTAGCGTGCGATGGTCTTCTTAAGCTCGTCTGCGGGAACATCAATGAGCTGTGCGAGCTCTTCGATGGTGTCTGCCTTGAAGGCATTCTTCTTGGACAGCTGGAACTCAACGTTCTTCTCAACGAGCTCCTTGCCGTGAGCATCACCGACAACTGCAAGGGGAGTCATGCCCTGACCACCCAGGTCGTCCCAGCGCTCTGCCATCTCATCGGCGTACTTGGCATCCATAATGGTGAAGCAGTAATCACCGCCGGGCTGCATCATGCAGCGCATGCTCTTTGCCTGCATCCAGGTGTCCTCGTTCATGAAACGCTTGCCCAGTCTGTTGACGTGGAGCCAGAAGCCCTGGAAGTGGGAGTAGGCAAGGGTATGAACGGTTGCTGCCCACTCGGGGTTGTCAAGAGCGGCGCCTGCCCAGTAGAGCATCTTCTGGCCGTCACCCTTGTTTCCGTGTCTTGTGAAGCGCTTGGTAAGTCTTGTGCCAGTGGGGCAGAAGGCCTCCAGCATTTCGTCATCCTCACAGCAGTCGCCTGTTGCGATAATAACGGCCTTTTCACCCTCATAGCGGATGTACTCATCGCCGTGAACCGCAACACAGCCTGTTACGCGGCCCTCGGCATTCTTCTCAAGGTAGAGGGCGGCAGTGTCTCTGTCGAGCTTTCCGCCGAAATCGAGGAAGGCCTTCTGTACGATTTCGCAGGCCAGCATACCGCCGCCGAAGTTTTCGTACTTGGTTGAACCCTTCTTCTTGAAGATGTGGTGTGTGCCGGGATACTCAGTGAACATAAGACCCTTGTATGCCTCGTAAACACCGACCTCGAGGTTGTCATCTCCGGCTAAATCGAGCATCCAGTGGAAGCCCTCTGCGGAGCGGTTGATAAAGAGCCAGAGAAGGTCCTCCTGAATACGGCTTCCGCTGACCTTCATCCAGTCTGCGGCAAGCTGCTTCTTGTCGATGCTGATGCCCTTTTCGGCCATGACGCGGCTGTTAACTGCGGCAATCTGACCTGCCAGTGCGAACATCTTCTTGTTCTTGTCGATGATAGTGGTCTGGCAGCCCTTTTCCTGAACTCTTGCGCCGGTGGAAAGACCGCTGATGCCGCCGCCGATTATAAGAACCTCAGACTTCTCGGTACGGGAGATTTTCTCCTCGGGGATAAGTGTGGGGCCCTTCTCCCAGCTGTAGCCCTTCTTGGGGGAGCGGTTTGAGTAAAATTTCATTTCAAGGCCTGTTGAGCCTTCTTTTTCTTCAATGAATTCGTTAAGATCCATATTGTATCTCCTCTTGTAAAAATTAACTATTCCTTTTTCCCTTTTTCCGGGTATTTTTCTGCGTAAGAAAAATACTATCATAAAGAGACACGATTGTAAACAATCAAATTATCATATTATTGACTATTTGTTGACTATTTTTGCATGAAGTGATATATTTCGAGTGCAATATTCAGCTATGTTTTACCTGAGGTGCATTTTTATGCGTATAAATATTCTTCGCACAGTCAAATGGGTGCTAATTGCTCTTGCGGTGGGCCTTGTCTGCGGACTTGTGGGAACCGCTTTTCACCTTGCCATAGATTTTGCCGGTGAGTCCTTTAAGGAAAAGTCGTGGCTTCTTTATCTTCTCCCGCTTGCCGGTATAATTATCGTGGTGCTGTATAAAGGCGCACGGCTTCCCGTTTTTATGGGAACGGATACGGTTTTTGAGGCAACAAGGGACAGAACTCATGTACCGGCGCCCCTTGCCCCGCTGATTTTCGTCTGCTCATTTCTGACTCATCTCTGCGGAGGCTCCAGTGGAAGAGAAGGCGCTGCGCTTCAGCTCGGAGGAGGAATTGCAAGCTTATTCGGCAGAATCCTCCGGCTTAATGACGAGGAGATGCATACAATTGAGATGTGCGGAATGGGCGCACTCTTTTCCGCCCTGTTCGGAACTCCCGTAGGTGCGGCCTTTTTTGTCATTGAAGTAATCGATGTGGGCTTTATTCATTACAGAGCCCTTCTTCCGGGTCTTATTTCCACTATAACCGCATTTTTGATTGCAGGGCTCTTTAATGTATCGCCCACGCGTTTTGCTCTGGCCGATAATCTGATTGAAAACTCGGCTGTTCCTCTTCTTAAAATTGCGGCGCTGGCATTACTGTCGGGTCTTCTTGCCATTGCCTTCTGTGAGCTTATGCATAGTGCGGGCAAGCTATCCAGAAGGCTCCTTAAAAACGATTATCTTCGCATTGTGGTGGGTGCTGCAATAGTAATAGGCCTTACCTTTGTTCTCGGAACAAGAGACTATAACGGCGGCGGTATGCATATAATTAAGGCTGCACTTGAAGGAAATGCACGGCCCGAAGCCTTCCTTATAAAGCTTCTGATGACCGCCATAACCCTTGCATCCGGCTTTAAGGGAGGGGAAATCGTTCCCTGCTTTTTCGTAGGCTCAACATTCGGATGCGTAGTCGGGGGGCTTATCGGACTGGACCCGGCACTCGGTGCGGCAATCGGCATGATGGCCCTTTTCGGAGGTGTAACAAATACCCCTGCAGCCACTATACTTCTGGCGGCAGAAATTTTCAGCGGAAAGTATATCATTGCCTTTGCCCTTGCAATCGGAATAAGCTATTTCATTTCCGGAAGATGCAGCCTGTATCATTCACAGGCTTTTCTGGAGTCCAAATTCTCCTGGGAAAAAACAGATAATATCTGATTATATGAAAAAACAACAGGGCGCGGAATTGTTCCGCGCCCTGTTGTTGCATACTATATTATATTAAGATAATTACATGACATTGGCCTTGATGTAAGCCTCAATCTCCGCTCTTCCGGCAGATACATTTCCCTGTGCCGGGCCGTTTCTTCCGCCGCCCTTTCCGGAAAGTGCGGAATTAAATGCTTTAATAAAGGGCATTATATCTCCGTCTTTTTTCCCGATTGCATATTTATAGGCTCCCTCATCGGTTCCGGAAAAGCAGAAGGCATATTCCGCATTTTCAAGAAGCATGGTGCACAGCTTTCTCAGAGAATCGGGAGACAAGCCCTCTTCAAACAATATGACGGTTTTCTCCCCGAGAAGCTTTTCGGACAGAAGAGCAAAGTATTTGTCCTCAAGACCGTAAGCTCTGTATTTTGCAGCCCCCAGCTCATCCCTTATTCTTCTGACGGCCTCCGGGGTTTCCGTGGGCTTTGCGGAAAGCTCTCTTGAAATTTCCGTATTGCAGGAATTGATAAGTGACAGATAGTCAAAGGCACGCTTTCCGCACATAAGCTCCAGTCTTGTGCCGCCGCGCAGCTTTGATGCAGAAAGAAGCTTTATTATTCCCACCTGACCTGCGGCTTTTACGTGCGTACCGCAGCAGGCACAGCGGTCGTAGCCGGGAAATTCTGTAATTCTTACTTCGCCCTTAAGCTCCTTTTTGCTGCGATAGTCAATATCAATATCTGCGCTTGAGGGGTAATAGGTTTCCTTAAAGGGCACATTTGACCATATAGCTTCGTTTGCAAGAAGCTCAAGACGGGAAATGTCCTCGGAGGGAATAACTGCGGAAAAGTCAATAAAAACACTGTCTGCGCCCAGATGAAAGCCAACATTTTCGCAGCTGTATTCTCTGCATATAAGTCCGGAGATAATATGCTCACCGGAGTGCTGCTGCATATGGTCAAAGCGCCTTGCAAAATCAATCTCGCATTCTGCTTTTCCGAGGGAAACCGCACAGTCGCAGAGGTGATAAACCTCGCCGTCCTTTTCGAAAACATCGGTAACTCTAACGCCGTTAATATATCCCGTATCATTGGGCTGCCCCCCTCCGGTGGGATAAAATGCACTTCTGTCAAGGACAACGATAAATCCCCTGTCACCTTCCGTGCAGGAGAGGACAGAGGCATCAAAGCTTTTCATAAAGGCATCAAGCTTATATAATCTTTCCGTCATTAATTCTTCCTCGCTTTATTCTCGGGTTTAATACATATATTAATATTATTAAAAAAGGCTTATACCGCTTACGGGCATTGTCGGGGAATACTGCAAAAAAGCCCGCAGCCTTTTAGGCTGCGGACCTGTGTTTATTATCTTTTGTCGGCCTCAGCCTGCAATGGAGGGAGCAATGGGGGAGTAGTCAACGGCATCTCTGTCGGCACTGACCAGGGAGAATTCACCTTCTCCGGAAATCAGCTGGAAGCTGTAGAGAGAAACCTTACCGGAGGATGTGAGAGAAAGTGTTCCGGTGTTTCCGCCGTTATCTGTGAGAGTGTATTCACCGGAATCGGAGCCGTTACGATAAGTGCCGATGCCGTCGAAGAATATCTCACTGCCATCGCTTCCCGCAAATGTACCGACGAGGAAGCTTGTGGCATTTTTACTGATTGTTTCCGCAGCGCTGATTGTCTCAGCGGCGATGTTTATATTCGGAGTGCCGACGGAAGCATCCTTATCGTTCTTTCCGCCACCTGCGAAGTAAACTATGCATATAACCGCTGCAATAACGAGAACAGCGGCAAGAGTTTTTTTCATTATCCGAATCCCTCTCTCACTAACAAATCGAAGACCGCCCGAAAAACGGACTGTCACGAGGAAAAATACTAATTTACATAAGGCATTATACAGTATGATTTTGTAGAATGCAAGCTATATTTTGTGTTTTTTGAAAATTTTTTTCACTATATAGTGTGTTTTTCGGGGGTGGACACAAAATGCCCGGGAAACAAGTAAAAAAGGGGGAAGAGGGTAATTCTAAGAGGCTTAAAAAGCTGAGTTTCAGAGCCTTTTGCCATGAAAATCGGGCAGGAGGAAATCACAAAAAAACTTTGAAAAAATTAAAAAAACACTTGCAAAATAGGCCTTCTTCTGTTACAATACTACGGCATTACGCACGGGGGTGAATTTTTCCGTCTGTGGTCTTCCGAAAGAAAGGCTTGGCGGAGAAAGGTGAAGCTCCCGGAGGAAAGCAACTAAATTTTTTAAGGAGAAATCAAAATCATGGCAGTAGTATCTATGAAACAGCTCCTGGAGGCCGGCGTACATTTCGGTCACCAGACCCGCAGATGGAACCCCAAGATGTCCGAGTACATCTACACCGAGAGAAACGGTATTTACATCATTGACCTTCAGAAGACCGCAAAGAAGCTCGAGGAAGCTTACGCTTTCGTTCGCTCCGTTGCAGAGGCAGGTTCTTCCGTTCTCTTCGTCGGCACCAAGAAGCAGGCTCAGGAAGCCGTTAAGGAAGAGTCCGCACGCGTTGGCATGTACTATGTAAACGCTCGTTGGCTCGGCGGTATGCTCACCAACTTCAAGACCATGCGTACTCGTGTTGATCGTCTTGCACAGCTCAAGAAGATGCAGGAAGACGGCACCTTCGATATGCCTCCCAAGAAGGAAGCTATCCGCCTCCGCCACGAGATGGAGAAGCTCGAGAAGTATCTCGGCGGCGTAAAGGATATGAAGAAGCTCCCCGGCGCAATCTTCGTTGTTGACCCCCGCAAGGAGCACAACGCAATTGCCGAGGCTCGCAAGCTCCACATCCCCATCGTAGCTATTGTTGACACCAACTGCGACCCCGATGAGGTCGATTACGTTATCCCCGGCAACGATGATGCTATCCGCGCTATCCGTCTCATCGCCGCAACCATGGCCAATGCCGTTCAGGAAGGCCGTCAGGGCGAGGACAACGGCGAGGCCGTTGAGGAAGCTGAGGCTCAGGCAGAAGAAGCTGCTGAATAATTAAATACGGAGGAAGATAATAATGGCTTTTACCGCACAGGATGTTAAGGCTCTTCGTGAGATGACCAACGTCGGCATGATGGATTGCAAGAAGGCTCTCCAGGCTTGCGACGGTGATATGGAAAAGGCAGTTGACTGGCTCCGCGAGAAGGGCCTGGCCAAGGCTGCCAAGAAGGCCGGCAGAATTGCTGCCGAAGGTATGTCCTTCGCAAAGGTTTGCCCCAACTGCGGCGCTGCTGCTGTTGTTGAGGTTAACTGCGAGACAGACTTCTGCGCAAAGTCCGAGCTCTTCACCTCTTTTGTTAAGGATATCTGCGATGCAGTTATCATCAACAATCCTGCCGATGTTGACGCACTTATGCAGTGCAAGTACCCCGGCAAGGAGCTCACCATTTCCGAGACTATGCCCGAGAAGGTTATGTCCATCGGTGAGAATCTTCAGATTCGTCGTTTCGTTCGTTACAGCGAGAACACCTCTGTTTCCTACGTTCATGCCGGCGGCTCCCGCGGTGTTATCGTAAACCTCAAGGTTGAGGGTGACATCGATGCTACCGAAATCGGTAAGAACGTCGCTATGCAGATCGCTGCAATGGCTCCCAAGTACTGGGACAAGTCCCTTGTTCCTCAGGAGGACATCGACCACGAGCTCGCAGTTCAGGTTGCAGCTATGGCCAATGACCCCAAGATGGCTTCCAAGCCCGATGCTGTTAAGGAGAAGATTGCCGCAGGTAAGATCAATGCTTACTACAAAGAGTGGTGCCTCCTCCAGCAGGATTTCGTCCGTTCCGATATCTTCTCCGGCTCTGTTGAGGGTTACATCGCAGACGCTGCAAAGAAGCTCGGCGGCAAGGTTACCTTCGTTGATGCAACTCACTTCATCACCGGTGAGGGCATTGAGAAGAAGGAAGAGGACTTCGCTGCAGAAGTCGCTGCTCAGCTCGGCAAGTAATTAAAGGTTTTATAAAGCTTTATTCCCCCGTCTTAACAGGCGGGGGATTTTTTTCTGTAATTTTTTGATATGCACAAAAAATATCTGTTCAAATCACGGTTTTATGCTATAATGACCTTGTCTGAAACAAAGTCAATTCCGGAGGTATAAAAATGTCAGAACTCATTAAGGCTAAGTCTCCCAATCTCGGATTCGGTAATATGCGTATGCCCTCAAAGGCAGACGGCACGCCGGATGAGGAGCTTACTTTCGAAAT
>JAKSPP010000037.1 GCA_024404735.1 Oscillospiraceae bacterium
CGAATTCTTTGACGGCGGTTATGATATAAGCGGCGGCGTTGAGTTTGCAAAGCAGCTTGACGGTCATGCCGACCTTATCCATGTTTCCGCAGGTAACTGCCACGCACCCGGCAACTCCATTGCATTTACCCACCCCGGAATCTTCAAGGAGGGCGGCTGCAATGTTCATCTCGCTGCCGAGATTAAAAAGCATGTAAAGACTCCCGTTGCCACCGTCGGCGGTCTCTGTGATCCCGATGAGCTTGAGGATATTATTGCAAGCGGCAAGGCAGATATTGTCGTAATGGCAAGAGGCCTTATCGTTGACCCCGACCTGCCCAACAAGGCACGTACAGGCAGAGAAAAGGAAATCCGTCACTGCCTCAGATGCTTTACCTGCGTCCATGAGATGTATGAGCACGGCAGACTTTTCTGTGCAATTAACCCCGAGTCCGGAAAGGACTGCGAAATAAGTGATGCACTGCCCCTCAAGGAAGGCAAGCGTGTTCTTGTCGCCGGAGGCGGTATGGCCGGTATGGAGGCTGCTATTACAGCGGCTAAAGAGGGACACAAGGTTATTCTTTGTGAGAAGTCCGATTCTCTCGGCGGTGTTCTCCGTTGTGAGACAGCTGTTCCCTTCAAAAAGCCAATTGGCCTCCACATTGAGCGCCAGAAGTATATGATAGAAAAGAGCGGCATTGAGCTCCGCCTCAATACCGAGGTTACACCGGAGCTCTGCAAGCAGCTTCAGCCCGATGTAATAATTGCCGCAATCGGCGCAAAGCCCGCAGTTCCTCCCATCAAGGGCATCGACGGCAAAAATGTTCTGCTTGCCGAGAAGGCATTTGCCAATCCCGAGCTTGTCGGCAAATCTGCCGTAATTCTCGGCGCCGGACTTACAGGTCAGGAGCTTGGAATCTACCTGGGCGGTCTTGGAAAGACTGTTACTCTGGTTGAGAAGGATGAAAAGAAAACAGGCAGATGGGAAGGCGGCCATATGGCACAGCTTGCTAATGTCGGCGCTGCTGTAAAGTATGAGCATGAGGTAGTTGAGATTACCGAAAAGGGTGTAACCTGCAGAACTAAGGACGGAGATGTATTCGTAGAAGCCGATACGGTTATCGTTGCACTTGGTCTCAAGCCCCTCTGGGATGAGGCAGAGGCAATTTCCTACTGTGCAGGTGAGTTCTATCAGGTCGGTGACTGCCGCGCACCGAGAAATATTCTTGCAGCTACCGGCGAAGGCTGGACTGCCGCAAAACAGGCCGGCAGATTCTGATTCTCTTATTTGGCATAGTATCAGTTAGTAATTTTGCCCTCCCGCGCCGTACGGTGCGGGAGGGTGCCGCAAAAAAGGACAAATTAAAAATAAACTTAAAGGAGCGTCGGGGGTGGATTCCCCGACATAAATCACTATGACTGGAATGGAACGTTATCCCAATCTGTTCAAGCCCATAAAGCTTGGCAATACTCTTTTCCGCAACAGAATTTTCTATGCTCCCACCGGCCTTATTGACTTATCTCCCAAGTGCGCACCCACTCGCGACTGGATGGCATACTTTGAGAGAAAGGCACAGGGCGGCTGCGCTGCCGTCAATATCGGCGAGTGCTATGTTGATAATGTCGGCGGTCCTCAGCACAGATACGATATTATCCGTATGAAGGACCACAAGTACAACTACAATGGACTCGGAAAGGTTGCCAACAACATTTCCCGCTTCGGTGCCATTGCTTCCGTTGAGCTTCAGAAGCCCGGTATTGCCAGCTCTCATGACGGCGAAGTCCTTCTCGGACCCAGCGATGGTTTTAACCCCCTGAATAAGAACGTTCAGACCCGTGCTATGACCGAAGAAGAGATTATGCAGGTTATTGAAGACTTCTCCGAGGCAGCAGTATATGCCAAGAACAGAGGCTTCGGTATGGTTACCCTTCACGGTGGTCACGGATGGCTCATTCATCAGTTCTTCTCTCCCTATACAAACAGAAGAACCGACCGCTGGGGCGGCTCTGTCGAGAACAGAGCACGTCTTGCCGTTTCCATCATTGATGAGATTCACAGAAAGTGCGGAAGAGGCTTCCCCGTAGAAATCCGAATCAGCGGAAGTGAGTGCTATGAGGGCGGATATACCATTGAAGACGGTGTTGAATTTGCAAAGCAGCTCGACGGCCATGCAGACCTTATCCACGTTTCCGTCGGTAATGTTCATGCACCCAACTCAGCAGAGTGGACTCACCCCGGAATCTTCAGAGAGGGTGGCTGCAATGTTCAGTTTGCTGCCGAAATCAAGAAGCACGTAAAGACTCCCGTTGCCACCGTCGGCGGTCTCTCCGACCCCGATGAGCTTGAGGAGATTATCGCCAGCGGCAAGGCCGATATCGTTGTAATGGCCAGAGGCCTTATCTGCGATCCCGACCTTCCCATCAAGGCACGTACCGGCAGAGAAAAGGAAATCCGCCGCTGCCTCAGATGCTTTACCTGCGTACACGAGATGTATGAGCACGGCAGAATTTTCTGCGCAATCAACCCCGAGTCCGGAAAGTACGGAGAGATAAGCGATGCTCTTCCCCTTAAGGAAGGCAAGCACGTTCTCGTTGCCGGAGGCGGAATGGCCGGTATGGAGGCTGCAATCACTGCTGCCAAGGAAGGCCATAAGGTTACCCTCGTTGAGAAGTCCGATTCTCTCGGCGGTGTTCTCCGCTGCGAAACAAAGGTTTCCTTCAAGAAGCGTGTCGGTGAGTATATCGAGCATCAGAAGTATATGATAGCAAAGAGCGGCATTGAGGTTATCCTCAATCAGGAGGTAACTCCCGAGCTTGCAAAACAGCTTCAGCCCGATGTAATTATCGCCGCAATCGGAGCCAAGCCCTCCATTCCTCCCATTAAGGGCATTGACGGCAAGAATGTTATCACTGCCGAGCAGGCATTCTCCAATCCCGATCTCGTCGGCAAGTCTGCAGTCATTCTCGGCGCAGGTCTCACAGGTATCGAGCTTGGTATTCACCTCAGAAGCTTAGGCAAGGATATAACACTTGTTGAAATGGCAAATCCCGATAACAGCGAGTGGAATAGAAACCATATGAGGCAGCTTGAACGCTCCGGTGCTACCGCAAAGTTTGGCCACAGGGTTACAGAGATTGCCGAAAACGGCGTTACCTGTGCTACAGAAGGCGGCGATGTATTCGTAGAAGGCGAGACAGTTATTGTTGCTCTCGGCCTTAAGCCTCTCTGGGATGAGGCTGCAGCACTTTCTACCTGCGCAGGCGAATTCTACCAGGTCGGTGACTGCCGTGCACCCAGAAATATTACCGTTGCAACAGGCGAAGGCGGGGCTGCAGCCGAGCAGTGCGGCAGATTCTGATTTTCGGAATCAAGGACGATAATAACAAAAATGCCCTTCCGCTCCATTCGGTGCGGAAGGGCATTTTCAATTAAAGGCAAAATCTTATAGATTATTATCGGAATAAGAGCTCGGACAGTCTTTCGGGAGCTTTCATTTTCAGAAATCCCGCAACGGCTTTATATAATGGGGCTGACAGCTTTTTGTTATATGCAAGTACAGCCTCGTTATAATCATATGCCTCGTTGAAGATTTCCGCGCAGCAAAGGGCAAAACTGTCAGCAAGCTCCTCGGAATTGTCATCGCTTCTGGAAAGGCGGGCAAGAATATCATTAACATCATCGCACAGGCTGTTTACCTTTGCAACGGAGATTGTTTTCCTGTCAAGGCTGCGGTCATGTAGCTCACTGAAAATTCCCGCAACAGACTCAGACCAGGAAATCAGAAGGGGAGCGATGCTTCTGAATACAGACTTTGCCCTGAATCTAAGTGAATCAAGAGACATATATACATAGCATACGACCATCAGAAAAGATACCAGAACAAGAACAATGACTGCAATAAGCTTATCCGTAAAAATCCCCTCCCCGAAATAACATATAATCACCTATTATTTTAAGGGTCATACCCGAAATTATACCTTGCCCGGTGCTTAAAGTCAAACAAAAAAGAGCCTTTTCGGAACCTTATGCCCAAACCATATTTTCGCATTGCCACGGTGCTCCGGCGGTGGTATAATGGCCCCGACGGCAGCATCAGAGAAAGTAGGGGTACCGAATACGTAATTTCTCATAAAAGGAGAACGCATATGAAGCTCAGCCTCTGGATAATTGCAGATAAGCTGAAGGCCTGGAGCCCGGAGGTCAGCATCCTTTCGGGAAAAGCGGAAATCGCGGGAGCACGCCCTATGACTGCTCCGGAAAAGCTTCGTGATGACATGGTTTATATAGCTTCAGGCACGGAGACGGGGACTGTCTGTATCCATAAAGATGACAGAATTTTTCTTAAGTCAAGGGACAGCGGCGAGGTTCTCTCCGCGGTTCTGGATATTTTCGATTCCTTTAATCAATGGCAGGAGGAGCTGTCCCGTGCTGCCTCCGATAACAAAAGCATTCAGGAGCTTATTGACCTCAGCTCCTACGCCATTCCCTTTCCCGTTATTGTGGCCGATTCCTTCGGCAATGTTGTCGGCTGCAGCTCCGGCTACGGCCCCGGGGAGGTTGATGAATACTGGGACAATGTTCTGTCAAAAAGGGAGGTTCCCAGTGTTTCCTATAACGAGTCAAGGCTTCTGCGTCTTAAAAACGACTGGAGTCCGGAGCCTATGGTTTACCGCGCGGGAAAGCACGGCGTCATCGGTATGCATATAGCCCCCGGGGGCGAAATTGTGGGCTCGGTTATTATTGTTGAGTTCGGCGGAAGCTTCGGTCCGGGTACAAAGCAGCTGGCCGCAGTATTCAGAGATGCCGTTGCGGAGCATCTTGCAGCCCGCGGAGACAATGCGGAGCTGAGGACGGTTATGGCCATTGCCTCGGATTTTCTGGACGGAAAAACCGATGTGGATTATGCAAGGCTGTGGGAGCTGACAGAGCGCCTTACATGTCGCGGCGAGGAGGACCTTGAGCTTGTTCTCATAAAGAACTTAAACCGCAGCGACTTTAACTACAAGAGCAGCGCAGCATATCATCTTTCCGAGACCGTTGATTTTTGCTTCGGCTTCGTTTTTCACGACTATGTTGCCGCCGTCATCAGAGCTGAATGTGAAAATGATTTTCTGGAGAAGCTTGCTCTGTCCATGGGAAAGTACAGCTATGTCTGCGGTGTTTCTCTGCCCTTTTCGGACCCGGAGTCCATGCAGAAGGCGGGCAATCAGGCGGCCCTTGCCATAATATCCGGGGATATGAGCCCGGGAAGTGTGAGTCGCTGTGTTGATAAGGCATATATCTACCTTCTGAACAAGCTTGCGGGAGACAGAACCTTCATTCGTTCTCTCCTGCATCCGGCTCTTGCAAAGCTTAAGAAGTATGACGAGAAAAGGGGCACGGACTATTACGAGACTCTGTACCGCTATCTGATTCTGGAGCGCAATGTGGTTTCAACGGCCGCGGCCCTTTTTATTCACCGCAACTCCATGATTTACAGACTTAAGAAAATAGAGCAGCTTATTAATGTCAATCTTGATGACCCAGTGGTCAGAGTATATATAATGCTGTCATATCACATTGAGAAGACTGCGGAAAACCGTCCGATTGCAACGCTCTTTGAAGAGAACGGAGATACGGTAATATAACAGAAAAGAGGACTTATCCCGGAGACAAGGGGATAAGTCCTCAAGCTTATTTATGGGCTTTTTTCTTGTGTTTTATTTTTCAAATTCCTCATGGAACTCGGCGTATACAGAGGGCAGAATTGCGGCAAGATGAGTAAATTCTTTAATGTTGTGCATAAGAAGACTCTTAACTGCGCCGAGAGGAATTTTTACTCCGTCGGGCAGGGCCTTGCAGGGCTTTCCGTCCACAACGTGCCAGCCCATCCAGAAGCGGCTTCGCAGCTCACAGCCTCCTTCAACAGGACGCAGGAAGTGGCACATGATTGTGGGTGCCTTTTCATTACCGGAGCAGACGATGGTACCCTTGAAGTCCTTGAGCTTCTCGGGGTCGAAGCCGATATCCGCAGGATTGCGGAAGTTGATGTGGATATCTCTGGGGCCTTCACCGCAGTCCTCGTATACAGCGTGCTCTGTATCCCAGTAGCGCTCCTTCATGCTGAGGCTCTTGTTAAGGGCCTTCTCCATGCTGTCGGTTCTGGCGAAATAGTGCTGATGGTGGTTCCAGATTTTATATCTCAGGTCTTCACAGCCGTGCCATGCAAACCAGAAGTCGAACATCTCAGGGGTAACTCCGGGCATAAAGGTCAGATTTGCAAGCATTGCCGTGCCGTCGGGAAGATTGCAGTAGCCAAGCTCCATAGGCAGATAGCCCTCGTCAAAGAGCCTGTTCATCTCGAGGGGAGTAATTGCGTTTGCGGGGTCTGCCGGGAGGGTAACGGCGGCGTAGGTGCCGGGGTCAGCCTCGACCATATCCATCTCAAAGTATTTATAGAGGGGGCTCTTTTTTTCCTCCTCCGTAACGGGGACGGTGGGTATTGCCTCGGATGCGGGCTTTATCGGCCAGCACTCAACAGGAACTCTTGTGGAAGAGAAATCCATTTCGCCGTCCTTGTTTACCACCTCAATCCACTTAAGGAAGTTGACATCGTCACGCTGAGGATAATCCTCACGCATAAACCAGCCGCGGGACTCCTTGCGGAGAAGGGAGGCCCTGTAATGAAGCTCTGCGGAGAGAACCATAGCCTCGGCCTCGTGACAGCACATAACTCCGTGCATATCCTCCGCCTTGAGAGTCTTTGCAAGCTCCTTGGCCTTCATAACGATTTCCATTGCCTTGCCTATGCGCTCCTCTGTCATAACAACGGAGAACTCGGAGGGACCCATTGCATTCTGAACCAGCTCGATTACATCCTCGGGGGTGCATCCGGCCTCTCTTTCCAGAGGGACAAAGATGTCCTTAATGTACTTATTAACCTGCTCGGGATTAACGGCTGCGGGAGGACCGAAGGCCTTTCCCATACCGGCAATGGTCTCGCCTGCAACAACGCCTGCAAATACGGCATTGAGAATACCGGAGCCGCGGTTGCGTCCCGGAGGTGCGGGTACAGCGCCTGCTATGCCGGAGCCACAGTAGGAGCAGTCACCGATGGCATAAAGATTGCGTATGGAGGTCTGCAGATTGTTGTCTGTTGCAACGGGGGACTGCTCACCTACCAGCATGGGGGCAACCTCAAGGTCAGTGTCTACAGAGCTTCCGCTGTCTTCGTTGAGAATACGGAACTTGGCGCCGTAGGGCTTGCCCTTCATACGCATTTCCATAATCTTCTTGTTATCCACATCGGAGGGGAACTCCAGATGAACAGGGCCCGTGCCGTTAATCATCTGATAGTACCATTCTCTGATGGCGGTGGAGTTGATGTCTGTTTCACGATGGTCGGTGAAATGCGGGGTGAGATATTCGCCCTGTGCGTTATACATATTGTTTTCACCGAAAACAACCTCGTTGTGGCTGCGAATCTTCATAAGCTGAGCAAAGTTACCGAACTCAACATTGCGAAGCTTTGCGCCCGCCCTGTAGGCTGCGGCAATGCCGTCGCCGCGTCCGGAGGACCACATGGAGGCCAGACGGTAGTTCTGGGAGCCTGTTGCAAGAACGACCGCACCCGCCTCAACAACATAAACGGTTCCGTCAAGAACACTGTAGGCAACAGCGCCTGCAATTTTTCCGTTATCTGTGAGAAGGTCGGACATAACCGTCTTGTCATAGAACTTAACGCCGAGCTTTTCTGCGGTTCTGCGCATTCTGACAAGAATATCAAGGTCGACGGTAATCATTGCGGTAAAAGGCCCTGTGGGTCTTACCAGATATTCGCCGTTTTCGTCTCTGGGAACATTAACGCCCCAGCTTTCCAGCTTTCCGAGAAGGTACTTGTTCATCTTGACGTACTTGAGCATAAGCTCCTGATTGCCAAGGAAAGCGCCGATTTCGTTGACGTGGAATCTGAGGAAGTCCTCGGCCTTTACTCTGTCGGGATCAAAGTACTGGAGAACACCGCCTCCGCGGTTTGCCTTTCCTGCGTAGCCGGCTGTGTTTTTCTCTATTACAATGACCTCCCTGTCGGGAGCGTTCTCTTTAACGGATATTGCGTTTGCAAGACCGCCGACACCGCCGCCGCAAACAAGGACATCACATTTAAGGTCTATTCTGTTCATAGCTCTCCTCCTCTTATGCGTACTGACTGAAGTTCTGGTGCATATGCTCGCTGGAATAATCGGGAATTACCCTGATTGCCTCCTTTGCGCATACGGCCTGGCAGAGAAAACAGTGCTCGCAGTCGGAAATGTACTTAAACACCGGCCTCTTGTTTTCCTCATCCCAGCGTATTACGTCGACAAAGCAGGCCTTGTAGCAAAGCTTGCAGCCGACGCATTTTTCAGGGGAATACTCAATTTTGTGGTTTGTACGAATCATAATGAATTTCCTCCTTTTAATATATATTTTATTTACGGTATTATAACGAAAACGGTTTTTCGAATATCGTTTTGTAATATTTGTACTACAGTGCCGTTTTTGTAAATAAGGCACAATTTACAAGTACACTCCGAAATATGATGCGGATTTGGTTAGTTTACATCATTTTTATTAGAATATCACCTCGGCATGCAGCTTTCAACATACACTGTGTAAAAAATCCATATTATTTGCCCGGGGACAATTTGTGCTTAATGTACTATAAAATTTTGCTTTCACGATGAATAAGCCTCCTGCTGAGAGTAAAGGCTTTTTCATCAAAAAACAATAGACTATTGCTTTGCAGTATGCTACAATACGAAAAATATAATGCATATTAGGAGAAACAATGAAAGGAAAAGCCAAAAACCTTGATATGACGGTCGGAGACCCTCTGAAGCTTCTTACACTCTTTACAATTCCCGCCCTTGCCAGTAATCTTCTGAATCAGATATACACTCTTACAGACAGCCTTATAGTCGGCCGCTATCTGGGGCAGACCTCTCTTGCGGCAGTTGGCGTATGTATGCCTGTTATCCTTATGGTTGCGTCCATGATTATAGGCCTTAACATAGGTGTGGGCATTCTGATGAGCCAGAGCTTCGGCCGCCACGATTTCGGTCAGATGCGCCATACTCTTGCAAACTCCGTTTACCTCGGCCTTGTTCTGGGAGTAATAGTTGCTCTTATCGGAATACCTCTTGCCCGGCCCATTTTAAGGCTTATGGGGACTCCGGAGGGACCTCTCAATGAAGCTGTTTCCTATATTCGTATTTCTTTTGCCGCAACGGTTTTTCCCATTTATTACTTTATGTTCTCAAATGCCTTCAGGGGTATCGGAGACGGTTACACGGCTCTTTACTGCCTTATTGTTTCCGTTGTGGGAAATATCCTTCTTGACATTGTATTTGTTGTGAAGCTTGGCCTCGGAGTTGCCGGAAGTGCCTATGCAACAGCACTTGCACAGGGCATGAGTGTTGTTTTCGCAATTATTATGCTGTATGCAAAATACCCGGATATGCGAATGGGTAAAACGGACTTTAAGCCGGATATGCCTCTTATTTCAAAAATAACCAGACTGGCCGTGCCCATTGCAATCCAGTCGGGCTTCAATAATCTGGGAAACGTAGTTGTTCAGAGCTGCATTAACGGCTTCGGCGAGAGTATTATGGCCGCTTATACCGTGGGAAGCAGACTTGGTGCTTTCTCACTTCTGCCTATGGAGACCGTCGGAGGCTCCCTTTCTGTTTATGCAGGTCAGAATCTTGGCGCCAAAAAGTATGACAGAATCGATAAGGGCGTCAAGGCCTCCCTTGTTATTAATGTGGTAGTGTCGGCGGTAATGGCAGTAATACTCCTTATCTTCGGAAAGCGGCTGACTGTTGCCTTCCTTCCCGAGGCAAGCGATGTAATTATCGGGGCATCCTACAGATATCTTCTGTTTGCCGCAGTGCCCGGAATTCTTTACGGTGTTATGTTTGTTTACCAGTATGTCCTTCGCGGAGTGGGGCACACAAAGGAATCCATGGCAGGCTCCTTTATTCAGCTGGGAGGAAAGCTCGTTGTTGCCCTCCTGGGCGCATATGTCCTGCACAGCCTTGACATAGTCTGGATTGCGTGGCCCGTCAGCTACATTGCGGGTACGGTCTGGCCTTACATTCACTACAAAAAGTATATTGCCGCCCCCGAGGCAATGGAGAGAAATTAAAAAAATCAAAACTTTTGTTACATCTAAAGCACCTTTATGCGGATTATTTGAAAGACGCAGTATGTTCTTGCTCCCGACTGAAACGAAGATATACCCCGTTTCGGTCGGGATTTTTCGCACTTAATAATCACCCAAGAGTGTGAATATTCATATTTTTTCACTTTTTATCACTTGACGAAGTGAAAATTGTGAATATAATATAGCATAGATGATTGTATACAGGAGGAGCGGCTATGAATTTCGAGACTGAAAATATTGAATTCAAGTCTCAGTTTGCAGAAGAGATTTATAAAGAAGTCATAGCGTTTGCCAATACAAACGGCGGAATTGTATACGTCGGCATTGATAATGAAGGCAATGCAATCGGACTGACTGACGTCGATAACGAATATACCCGCATTACAAACGGAATCCGTGACGCTATCATGCCGGATGTCACCATGTGCGTCAAATATTTCATTCAGGACAACAAGGTGGTTCGTATTACTGTAAATGAAGGAACAAACAAGCCTTACTACCTCAAAAACAAGGGCTTGAAGCCCAGCGGCGTTTATGTCCGTCAGGGTTCCTCCAGCGCCCCCGCCTCTCCCGAGCAGATTCGTCAGATGATAAAAGAGAGTGACGGAGATACCTTTGAGGAGCTACGTTCTCTTGAGCAGGATTTAAGCTTTGAAGCTGCGAAAAATACCTTCAGGCGTTACGGCGTTGAATTCAGCCCGGAAAAATACCGTGCACTTGGAATGACGCAAAAGAGCGACGATATTTACACGAATCTCGCGCTGATTCTTTCCGACCGGTGCCCACATACGACCAAAATCGCTGTATTCAGCGATGAAACCTGCACTGTGTTCCGGGACAGCAAGGAATTCGGCGGCTCTGTCTTCAAGCAGTTTGAAGATACTGTCAATTATCTGGCGCTCTGCAATAAGACCAGCTCAGTGATTAAAGGTGTTGTCAGAACAGACAGACGGGATTATCCCGAAGAGGCGATTCGTGAAGCACTTCTGAATGCACTCGTTCACCGTGATTACAGCTTTAGCGGCAGTATTATCATCAATGTCAACGACAGGAAGATGGAGTTTATCTCCATTGGAGGACTTCTTCCCGGACTTTCCACAGACGATATACGCATCGGTATTTCTCAGCCGAGAAACAAGAATCTTGCCGAAGTAT
>JAKSPP010000038.1 GCA_024404735.1 Oscillospiraceae bacterium
TTCGTCAAAAAAAGGGAGTCCTGCAAAAATTCTCATTTTGCAACACTCCCTTTTTGCTTAAAGAAAAACCCGCAGTGCCGTGGGGGCCTGTAAATAACCTGCATTTATTGCAGGTGGGTCGCCTCTCCGATACTTCTTTGCTTCCAACATCCGCCCGCAGAAAGGCAGGCGGGAGGCCTGCAATCGATATCGGAAGACCGGCATCCCTTATGAGAAGTGTAGGTCCATACGAGCCCTGTTTCCACGAACACCGCAGGCATTAAAAGCGGGTTAAAATAGGGGGGGAGGGGAATTACTCCTCGTCCTCGTCCTCGTCGGCAAAGGCCTCCTCCATATAAATGGCGTAAACCTTCTCGAGAAGCTCATCATCATCGATGGAATCATAGGATTCCTCGCCGTTATCTTCAACTACCTTCAGAATAATAAAGCCGAAATCGGGGTCGTTTTCGTCCATATCTGCAGGCAGGAAGACGCGGAATGTGTCATCGCCGAATTCTACATCGCCGCAGATTTCAAGGGTGAACTTGTTGCCCTCATCGTCTGTAAGCTCAACATATATGCCTTCGTTTAATTCTTCGTCCATGCTTTCCTCCGTGGGATTAAACCGTTATTTGCCAAAAGGTGTTTGTATATTAACCTATATGCCCCAAAAAAGCAAGGATTATTTTTGCGTTTTTGTGGGAGATATCCAAACAAAGCCCCCTAGAAAGTCCTTTTTATTGTTGTGTATTGATGCATTTTTCTTGATTTTAACTTGAAAATCTGCTATGATACAATCAGATTATAATGAAAGAGTGCAGATTCCTTTCAAACAATTTCAACAGGAGGACGGTAATATGGAAGAAATGACATTAAGAGAGAAAATTATCGCGGCCGAATGGGAAATGTTTCAGGCAACAAACAACAAGGGAGGAAGGGCTTCCTGCCAGGACGATTACAAAACCTTCCGCAATATGCGCTCCGGCCAGTTTGACGCATGGTCCGACGAGTGCTGCGAAAGCTATCTGGACGACCTGTGGGCGGCGGAGCTTGAGGGCAGAAATCTCATTGCGGAGAAATACCTCAACATGATGAAGAACACCTTCCCGGAAGAATATGAGAAGCAGAAGCATTTTTTGCCCTACATGAGTGAAAAAAAGCTCGCACTTGCCGATGAAATCTGCGACGAAATGATTGCGCAGACAGTACCCCTAAGGGAGTTTTACCCCCATGTGGGAGACTCCGGAAGACCTCTTTACAGCAAGGATGACAGAATCTTCACCTCTGTGCAGACCTACCAGCTTGGTGAGCTTCTGACCTATTCCGAAAAGACCCTTGAGCTCCTTAAAAAGCATATTTTTGCACTGAAGGAAGAGGGAAAATCTCTTGCAAGAGAAATTCTCAGAAACAGCGTCTGTTCCTACGGCTTTACCTCTCTTGAGCAGGCCGAGGAGTATCTGGGAAGATCCTCAAAATAACACAGGAAGGAAGATGGACAAAGCGTTATGAATGTTAATGAACTTATTGCCGAGCTTGATGAGCTTCTCAGAAAGGGAGACGATGCCGTTACAGAAGCCTGGCTTATTGAAACTACCGCAAAGTTTGTGGAGACAGAGCCCGAAAACGTTATGGGTATAAGTGTTCTTTTCAACGAGCTTGGAAGCTTTTACAGAGCAAGAAACATCCTCGATAAGGGTGAGGAGGCCTTCCTTAATGCAAAGGCCGTTCTCGAGGAGACAAGGGGCTACACCTACATTCTCGACGGTCCCGCCCCGGAGGGCTGCTGCAGCTGCAGCACAAATCAGCCTCTTAATTACGACGCAGCCGCCTCCTGTACGGGAGAGGAGCCCAAGACCCACACAGAGATAGTTTTCACAAACGAGAGCACCACCGCAAACTACGCAACAACCCTCAATAATCTTGCCGGTCTTTACAGAATGCAGGGAAGATTTGACGAGGCTACAGAAATGTTCGATGCCGCAATTGCGGTATATTCCGAGTGCGGTAATGCAAAGACAGACTTCTTTGCAAGTGCCTACAACAACAAGGGCCTTGTATACCTTGACAAGAGAGATACGGAAGCCGCCAAGGCCTGCTTCAACAAGGCTCTTGAAATTATGGGAGACGAAAGCTTCGATTCGGCCCGCGGAACAACCTATGCAAACATAGGCTCTGCCGATATTCTCGCAAAGGATTACAGGGCCGCACTTGCAGATTTCAATATGGCTCTTCCCTTCTTCCTTAAGGAAGGAAATGCCGCAATGGCAGCAAGCTGTGAGGGAATAATAAAGCAGCTTCAGGCAGCGATAAAATGAACGGTCTGGCCCTTTCGCGGCTTTACTATGACACCGTTTTCATCCCGGAATGCAGAAGGGCTCTTCCTGAGGCAATGGGGCATTTTGCCTCCGGTCTGGTCGGAGAGGGCTCGGAGTGCTTCGGCTTTGATGATGAGCTCAGCCGTGACCACAGCTTCGGCCTTCGCCTGCAGCTCTGGCTGACAGACGGGGATTATGACCGCTTCGGGCGTGACCTGACGGAGCTTTACAATTTCCTTCCCGATGAATGCATGGGCTTTCACCGCCCCAAGGAAAATCCCAATGAGGGCAAAAGAAACGGTGTTTTCAGAATTTCGGAATTCTACCGTGGCATAACGGGTCTTCCCGGTGTGCCGGAGACGGATTCGGTGTGGCTTTCCGTTGCGGAGCCCCATTTTGCGGCGGCTGTAAACGGAAGAGTCTTTTCCGATGAGCCGGGAGAGTTTTCCCGTATCCGCTCAAGGCTTCTTGCACACTACCCCGAGGATGTGACGAGGTATTTTCTTGCACAGCATGCGGCCATAGCCGCACAGACGGGGCAGTATAATATGCTTCGTGCCCACAGGCACGGCGAGGAGCTTGCCGTATATAACATTAAGGCAAGCTTTATCCGAAGCGTAATTGCAATGGTTTTTCTTCTCAATAAGGTTTACAGGCCCTTCTATAAATGGGCGCCGAGGGCAATGCGCGGTCTCCCTCTTATGGGAGCTGTGGTTTACGATAAGCTCCTTGCACTGTCGGAGACCACGGAAATAAGCAGAGAATGCTCACTTGTTGAGGAAATATGTGCTATGCTTATCGATGAGCTTAATATGCAGGGAATAAGCATGGGCAGAAGTGATTTCCTTATGGACCATCTCCCCGAGATAATGGGCAGAATTAAATCGGACGCAATCCGTGCCCGCGGTATCTCAATGGTATTCTGAGGCGTTCAGAACATCATTTACGACGGGTAGAAAAACAGTATTCAAATAATGCGGAGAATGAATATATGATAAAAGTTACTGCAGACAGCACCTGCGATTTATCAAAAGAGCTTACCGAGAAATACAACATAGGTATTATCCCCCTGTATGTGGTGTTGGACGGGGTTGCAAGGCTCGATGGAATAGAGATTACTCCCGCAGACCTCTTTAACCATGTGGAAGGCGGAGGCGAGCTTGGCTCAACTGCTGCCGTATCCGTTGCCGATTACATCGATTATTTCACAAAGTGCCTTAAGGATGCAGATGAAGTAATCCATTTCACAATTTCCTCCGATATGTCCGCATGCTATCAGAACTGTGTGCTGGCGGCCGAGGAATTCGGCGGAAGAGTTCATCCCGTAGATTCTCGCAATCTTTCAACAGGTATAGGCCTTCTGGTGCTTGAGGCAGCCGAAATGGCAGCCGCGGGCAAAACCTCCGAGGAAATCTGCGCTGCCGTTGAAGAGAAGAAGAGCAGGCTCAATGTTAGCTTTGTAATCAATACCCTCAAGTATCTTCACAAGGGCGGACGCTGCTCAACCATCGCCGCACTGGGCGCAAATCTTCTTTCCCTTCGTCCCTGCATTGAGGTTAAGGAGGGCAAGATGGGTGTCGGCAAAAAATATCGCGGAGACTATAAAAAGTGCCTTGTAAATTACATCAAGGATAAGCTTTCCGGAAAAGACGACGTGGAGACGGGAAGAATATTCATCACACATTCCGAGGGCATTACGGAGGAGGAGTTTGAGGCTGTAAAGGCACAGGTCGAGGCTCTGCAGCCCTTTGCCGAAATCCTCAGAACAACCGCAGGCTGCACAATTTCCAACCACTGCGGCCCCGGCACTCTCGGTATACTCTACTTCAACAAATAATGCTTGAGGTTAAGGGACTTTCGTTTTCCTATGCCCGGAACAAAATCTTCGAAAATGTAGATTTCTGTCTTGATAAGGGCGAGTGCCTTGTGGTTTTCGGGGCAAACGGCATAGGAAAGTCAACACTTTTATCGACTCTGGCAGGGCTGAACAGGCCCCGCTCCGGGAGCATTGTGCGTCCCTCCGGGGTGCCCGGCTATATTCCTCAGGATGGTGGTATCTTTGAGGATATGAGCGTAGGAGACAACCTGAGATTTTTTGCCGGAGCTCTGGGCGCAAAAAATGCCCTTTCCTCTCCGCTTCCCTTCGGCTTTTCGGCGAATGACAGACGGAGAGTATCAAAGCTTTCGGGAGGAAATAAGAAGAAGCTCAGCATAGTCTGTGCACTTCTGGGCTCTCCCGGCCTTCTTCTCCTTGATGAGCCCTGCGCAGGGCTCGACCTTAACTATCGCGATGAGCTTCAGGGGCTTATTGCGGAGGAAAAGGCAAAGGGGACGGAAATAGTTTATGTGGGCCACGAGCCCGGGGAATTTTTCCCGTTTTTTGACAAGCTTCTCATTATGAGAAGGGAGGGGGTCCGCCTTTATACCCGTTCGGAGGTAATTAAAAATGACTCCGATGGATTAAATGGGCTGACGGCCTTCCTGAGACCTCTATGTGAATAAATTTTTATTAAAAAAACAGGAGTGAAGAAAATGATTTGTCCAAATTGCGGCACAAACATCAATGAGGGCGAGCGCTTCTGCACAGAGTGCGGAACCCCCGTAAACCCCTCCGCATCCCAGACCCCACCTGCAATGCAGAATAATGAGTACGCAGGCTATAGCTATGCTCAGCCCGCTGCACCCCAGCCCCCCAAACCCGAAAAGCCCAAAGCAGGCTTAAAGAAGACTCTCGGCATTGTCGGCATCTGTGCCGCAGCCGTAGTTGTTATCGCACTTTTAGTCGGTGTTATCTTCACCGGCGGAGCCAAAAACCAGCTTCGTTCTTCCTTCAGGAAGAGCTACAAGGATTTGACATCAATTGCTACCAAGGCAGTCAAAGGAACCGAGCTTACAGCCGGCATTGATTTTGCCAAGCTTCTCGGCGACGATGATATCGAGATGACGGCAGATGTATCTGTTTTTGCATCCGATAAGAACGCAGCGGTTACCGTCTCCCTTGAGGATGATGATAACACCCTTGATTTTTCCGCAACCGTTTCCGAGAAGGCACTTACCGTTGCTTCCTCTCTTCTTGACGGCAAGGCATATGGCGTAAATATTGCCAATCTTGCAAAGAACCTTAAGGGCTCTATTCTGGATCCCGATTCCGACAGCCCCGTTGCTCTCGGTGAGGAAGAGTTTGAAGCTCTTATTGAGGCACTTGGGAAGGACAACAGCAAGACCGCCAAGGAGCTTGAAAAGTCCCTTGAAAAGGTTATGGAGAGCTTTGACAACGCCCTCTGGAAGAGCCTTAAGAAGAATGCCGATATCAAAACAGGCAAGGAAAAGGTTGATTTCGGCGAGGACGTTAAGGTAAAGTGCATCTCCATTACTATTGACCAGGATGGCATTGCCGCTCTTGCCGCCGATATGATTAAGTGGGCACAGGATTCCAAGGAGCTCGAAGCATTTATCGACAAGGCTGTTGCCTGCGTTGACGCAGAGTCCATGGATTCTGTTGTTTCCATGCTTCCCTATCAGTACCGCAGAACTCTCGGCAATCTCGACCTTGAGGATGCCAAGGATAACTTCTACGATGCTCTTGATGAGATGAGCGAGGAAATCGATGACCTCATTGACGAGATAGAGGATACAGACATCGAAATCGTCCTTAACTTCTACATCAACGGCTCCAAGCAGCTTGTCGGCATTGCCTGCGAGTATGACGTTGAGGGAATGAGCGGTGAGCTTGAGGTAGTTGCAGGTCCCAGATACGAGGACCTTCAGTGCATCCGTGTTTCCGCAAAGTCCGGAAAGAGCTATCCCCTCGATGCAGAGTATACAGTTTCCCAGAACGATTCCAAGGCATATAAGGGCAAGCTCTCCGTTAAGACATACAAGAACGAGGTTCTCTCTGCCAAGGTTGATTACAGCAAGAAGTCCGGCGACTTTAAGCTCTCCGGAAAAATGGACGGTGATGAGTTCAGCTTCGAGTGCAGCGCCCCCAAAAAGGGCAGCGTTTACACCATCAGCGGAATCAAGCTTGAGTATGGATATATTGATACCAAGGTCAAGGGTCTTTCTCTGACTCTTGATACCAATGCAAAGGCTCCCTCTCAGCCCAAGTACACCGAGGTACTTTCTCTTGATATGGATGATATTAAGGATATCGCCGAGGAAGTAATGGAAAAGCTTGAGGATTTCGAGGACGGCACCATCGGAATGCTTATTGGCGAGCTTTTCTGACATCAGGCAAAGCTTCCTTTTATACGGATAGTATTCCGATAATCGTTTTTACCGCGGCGGGGGAGGCTTCTCCCTTGCCGCGGTTTTCGGTATAATGCCCTTAACCTTTCGGAGACAGGAACAATGAACAGTAAAGAGAGCATTCGTCCCGTAAACAGCGGATTAAAATTTAATATGGTGTCTGCACTTCTTAAAAGAGACGGGCAGCTGTTTCTTTCCTGCCTTGCAGCTGTACTTGCCGTTTTGCTTGTTTTTGCCGTGGCTGCATACGTAAGCACCTCTGTGGGTGGCGAAAAAGCGGAGATGAAGGCCTCTCCCGTTTCCATTGCCCTTGTGGATGAGGATAACTCCTTTGCAAGCAAAATGGCAACGAGCCTTGTCTCCTCGGAGGATTTTGTATCGGATATTCTGAGCATCCGCCGGACAAGTGAAAAGAAGGCATTAAAGGGCCTTAAAAGCGGAGCTTATGCCGCTGTTATTATTCTTCCCGAGGGTTATCTTGACAGCATTATGGTGGGTGAAAGAAGCAGAGGGAAAATAATTCTCTCGGACAGTGCTTATCTTGACACGGAGATAGTATCATCCGCAACCCGCCTTGGTGAGCTTTTCCTGGCAGCGGGCCAGTACGGCGTTTTTGTGGGAGAGGAGCTTATATGGCGCGAGAATCTCGGAAGTGATTTTCATAACAGGTTTCTTGAAAACAGCAATGAGGCTCTTATTTCCGAGGCTCTTTCCGGCTTTGATAAGTATTTTGAGCTTGTATACGCAGATTATGACGGTACAGGGCTTTCATCCGAGGGCTACTATGCATCAATATGGCTTTCATATATACTTATGATAATTCCCCTGTTTTTCGGAAAGCTTTACAGAAAAGACAGCCTTGTTTATCCCAGACTCAAAGGCATGGGATTAAGCCCCGCGGGATTTGTTCTGGGAAAGCTTCTGTACCCTATGCTTTTTTGTGCCGTTATGATTACGGGGGCAGTGCTCCTCTGCGGAGGCTTCGCGCCTCTGAGCATCGGCCCCGGGTCTTTATGTGCCTGCCTTCTTGCCTGCCTGTTTTCCTCTGTCCTTACGGGCTTTTCCATGACACTTTCGGGAAAAGGCGTTTTCGGTTTTCTTTTCTGCATATACTCCCTTGGCTTTTTTGCCTGCGGAGGTCTTGTGCCGAGGGCTCTTCTTCCGGAGCTTTTCTCCTCCTGCGCAGTATTCCTGCCTACAGGAGCGGTGTTTGGGCTTATTAAACCCGTATTCGGCGGCGGAATGAGACTTGTCCCCTTTATTTCGGCACTTTTCTGGCTCCTTGCCTCCCTGCTGTTTTATGCATATAACAGTGCCCGTCCGGGAAAGGAGGTATCCTTATGAGATGCTTTCCCTTAATTCTGAAAAGACGGCTCCTTTCACCGGCTTTTATTGTTCTTCTACTTGTCTGCCTTACGGCCATTCCTTTCATATCATCTCTGGGCGGAGATACGGGCTTTCCTCCCGCAGGCTTCTTTGCCGAGGGAGATGACGGGGTTTCGCTTATTTTATCAGAGCGCTTTGAGAATCTGGGCTATACACCCTACGAAGATTACGATGAGCTCTGCGAGGATGTATTATCGGGAAGGCTTGATTGCGGTGTTTTTATTCCCGAAAATATTTCTTCCCTTTTTGAGAGAGGCAAGGCACCCTACGGAGAAATATTCGCATCGTCCTCTGCTTCAAGGCTGTCTCTGCGAAGGGCAGAGACCCTTGCGGTATTTTTCTCGGAGAAGGCGGCATACACCTGTTATGCCTCTCTTGAAGGGGCCTTTGAGCTTTCGGAGGTCAGAGAGGTCTATGAGGAAAGGCTGCGTGGGGAAAAGGCGTTTTCCTTCGATATTGAAACCTCTTCCGGAGGTGCCCCCGCCGACACAGACAGACCCTACCGTCTTGCACTTCTGGGCGGCTGCAGCTTCCTGCTTCTTTTTTCCTTTTTCGGCCTATGCTCCCCGGCGGCTGCGGATATTAAGACAATGGCCCGAAGGCTTTCCGGAAGAAAGCTTGTTTCGGAGCTTGTTCTTCCGGAGCTTCTTTCCGTAATCTTGCTGTCGCTTCTTGTCAGCAGCCTGTCGGCGCTTCTGTGCGGACTTCCGGAGCTTATTTTGCCATTTGGTCTGTATTCCCTTGCCTTGATTATTCCCGCCATGGCGTTGTTTTTAATACGCCCATCTCTTGCGGCGGTTTACTGCATACTGTGCTTCTTTGCAGCCCCCGCGGTATGCCCCGTATTTACGGATATTGCCCTTTCACTGCCTGTGGTTGCAAAGCTGAGGCTCTTCCTTGCCTCCTGCTGGCTCTGGGCAATGATATAAAAAGCACGGGAATATAAAAACGCAAATAAAAAAGCACTCTGCCCGATTTTTTCGTGCAGAGTGCTTTTTGTCTTCTTTAAGGGATTAAGCTTATTCGCTTTCGGCCCCTTTTACGATAACCGCCTTCTTTTTCCATCTTCCGGAGAAGTAAACGGCGATAACGAAGAGAAGCTGAACGCCCCAGCCGCAGGGAACCGAAAATGCGATTCCGAGGAAGCCCAGTGAAAGGGCCTTGGCAAAGAGATATGCAAAGGCAAGACGGGCGCCTAAGGCAACAAAGTTTGCAAACATGGAGGACATGGCGTCTCCGGCCCCGCGGAGGAACGAGGTCAAGCAGGTGGAGGCACCGCGGATGCACAGAAAGGCCGCCAAGCGGCGCATAAACTTAACTCCCGTTTCGATAACGCTCATCTCCTCGCTCTTAACAAAGAGCATCATTATGTACTTGCCGAAAATAAGAACAAGAACGGAAGTGCAGAGGCAGAGAATAACGCAGAGGAAGATGCCGACGGAAAGAGCCTTTTTGGTCCTTTCCTTGTTTCCCGCGCCTATGTTCTGACCGACCATAATGGAAACGCCCATTGAAATGCCCATCATGGGAAGACCGCAGACGTTCTCCATTTTGCTTGCGGCGGTATAGGCCGCCATGCTGATGGTTCCGTAGGTGTTTATAAGTCTCTGAACAAGAACCATTCCGAAGCCGGTTACGGACATCTGAAGTGAGGAAGGAACGCCGATTCGGATAATCTGCTTTGCAAAGGCCTTGTCGTAAACAAATTCGCCCCTGGAGAAGCTGAAATAATCAAAACGTCTGGAGCAGTAGAAATAGCAGGTAACAACAGATACACCCTGGGCAATAACCGTTGCAATGGCAACGCCGGATACTCCCATATGAAGAATAATAACAAAGAACAGGTCGCCGACAATATTAAGAAGGGAGGAGAAAATCAGGAAGTAAAGAGGAGTTTTGCTGTCGCCGAAGGTGCGAAGGAAGGCGGCAAAGAAGTTATAAAGCGCCATGAAAATCATACCGATAAGGAAGATTCTGAAGTAGGCAACAGACTGGGGCATAATTTCCTCGGGGATTTCGGTTGCCCTGAGAATTACAGGGGCAAGGGGAATTCCGACAACCATAAGAAAGACGGCTATTATGAGCATCAGAATAAGGGCTGTTGAAACAACGGCCTTGATTTCGCTCTTCTTTCCGGCGCCTATATACTGGGCGGCAACAACACTGCCTCCGGTGGGAAAGCCTATCATAATGCCGATAAGAACCATTGTAATGGTTCCGGATGCACCGACGGCGGCAAGAGCATCGGGACCGACGAAACGGCCGACGACAATGCTGTCCACCATATTATAAAACTGCTGGAAAAGGTTGCCCAGGAAAATGGGGATGCCGAAAAAGAGAAGCGTCTTAAATATGGAGCCCTCCAGCATATCGGCGGTTTTGACTTTTTTAACTTCGCTCATAAGATAGTACCTCCTTTTGCTTTCTGCCCCGCTCAGCCGAAGAGGTGAGCCGCGGGAAGAAGAACAATAAGACCTGCAATTATTACTCCCAGCAAAATGGCGGGAAGGGAACGTTTCATACGTACATCCAGAAGGGCGGAAACAAGGGCGCCTGTCCATGCCCCCGTTCCGGGAAGAGGAATGGCCACAAGAATGACGATGCCCAGAAAACGGTATCTCTTGACCAGTTCACCCTTTTCCGCGCCGCGTTTTTCCAGCCAGGATATGAATCTGTCTGTCAGGGGAATCCGCGTTCTGAGGAAAGCAAAAATTTTGCGGATATATATGATAAGTAAAGGCGCGGGGAGAATGTTTCCGAAAACGGCAAGACCGAAAGCAAGCCATGGCTCTATTCCGGCGGATATGCCGTAAGGAATTGCCCCCCTGAGCTCCACAACGGGAACCATTGCCATAAGAACAGTGCAGATATATTTAATAAGCGGGGGAGATGTCATAAAGAAACCTCAGTAAGAAGGAGTAATATTACTCGCAGTCGCTTTTGTTCATAATTTGATATTCTACCATTTTAGTATTTTCGGGAGGATATGTCAAGTGCTCGCAAAAAACATCCCGGTTCTGATTTTTGTACCCGAATGAACCGAGAAAATTATATACAGTTTTTATTCATTTTCTGTTTTTTACCAGAAAAATTGGTACTGCTTTAGCTCTTTGAGAACGAAAGACTAAAGCGGACACACTCTTTAAGGCAAAGGGGGATTTTAGACATAAAAAGAACCAGAGTACTTATATCCTCTGGTTCTACGATTTCTTATTAAATTGAGAGAATAAACTAAAATATATCTCTCAAGCACAATTAACGATTGACTGGAATTATTGCGTTTCTGTACT